>NZ_QIMI01000168.1:0-2911 GCF_007050195.1 Sulfolobus sp. B1
GAGAGGTTATACATTTATATTAGCTAAAATTGATTGAAGTTGAAGAGATTATAATAAAAGGTCATAAAAACGTAAAGGGAACCCACAAGACTACCTTCGAAATAACTAGGGATGACTATCTAACACCTAAAGGGGATTGCATAATAGGTATTCTTGCCAGTAAAGGTAGTGCAGATTTATCCCAAAAATTTAAGGAACTTGTAAGAAATGATAATACCTTTATCTACGCTGTAATAAAAGTAGAAAACTTAATTGATATCATACATGGGCGTGGATCTTCGCAACTTGAATTAAACAGCTCAAGAAAAATGGTGTTTAGAAAATCAAATTATGTTGAAGGATCCACAGTGATGATACGTTCTGATAAGGCTGCAAGGGATATAAACCGAATGATAATTCAAGAATTGAAGAAAGGTAAAACTGGCATAGTTTATCTTTTAGCATCTGACAAGACCCTTGAAGATAAAGAGATTCTTAGAATAGTCCTTAATCTTAATCCATTCAGTATTTCCTAATTTATCTCTAGCATCTTCTTCTGAGTTAGTTAAAATGTAAAATACAACGTCTTTAGATACTCTACATAGCTCATGTTTATGATATACTACCATTGTAGGATTGTCAGCAAACGTTATTTCGAAAGCTTTATCCCTAAATGGTAGAAAATTAGCATCATAATTTACGATATCTACCATTCCCTTAAATTTATTCAAGCTAAGTGATTTCTTCAACATATACAAACCATTTATGTTAATATCCCCTGCTATAACATACACCTTCATCTTATGAATTATATTAAGGGCTATCGCACCGTAGCCGGTATAAGCATCTAAGATAGTCTTTTGGTTATTGATCATCTCTAGATTTTTTGCTCTATCTCTGGATAAAGAAGGATTAACGTAGACCTCTAACAAATTTACATAGAACTTTACCCCGTTCTCTTTATATATGGTATCAGATTTTTTCTCACCATATAAGAATTCTAACTCATTTGTTCTGTACTCTCCACTCACTCTTTTCTTCAAATAAACAGCTTTTATTCTTGGGTGATTTTCTATAATCTTCTTCGCTAATTTTACATAATCTACTTCAACATCCTTTGGAGTAATTATGGCTATATCTCCTATGATATAAAAGCTTCTAGCGCCCGGAAATGTTAAGCTAAGCCTTTCAGCCCTCTTCTTAATCACAATTTGATTTAGAAATGTTGATTTTTATACGTTACGTAATAATATGATGAAAAGAAAATCACTTAGCTTTAAACTTATCCATTTCTGAACTATGACCAGCAAACAATGAAGCATTGGGCTCTACATATTTCTTAGCTACACTTACCGCAATTGCCGCTTGTCCAAATCCAGTTGCTATTAATGCTAACTTGGGTGAGCCCTCTACCTGTGCAATATCACCTGCTGCGTATACACCAGGTAGGTTAGTCTCCATTTTACCATTTACTACTATATCCCTGCCTTTCATGGTTACTCCCCATTGAGGCATCTTTCCTAAGTCGCCCTTATATCCTATACTTATAATTATTGCATCAACGTCTAACACTTTCTCTTCCTTTGTCCTGTTGTCAAATATTATTGCTTGAGTAACTCTATTGCCATCACCTTTCACTTCTTTAAGCTCATGCCACGTATAAACAGTAGCAACACTGAATAGTTCTTTTACACTTCTCTCATGAGCCCTAAATTGGTCTCTTCTGTGAATTAACGTTACTGATTTGGCTAGCGGAGCTAATGTTAAAGCCCAGTCTACAGCTGAGTCTCCTCCACCTACAACTAATACTCTTTTTCCTTCAAAATCTTTTTTCCTTCTGACAGAGTAATATACTCCTCTGTTCTCATAATCTATTTCTCCCTTTGCCCCTAGCCTAGAGGGAGTTATTTTTCCAATTCCAGCTGCTATGAGTATGGTTTTTGTCTTATAAGATCCTTTATCGGTCTTTACGGTCCACATATTATCATTACTTTTCTCTATCCAATCAGCCCACTCGTTTATTCTGATATCTGGATTAAACATTTTTGCTTGCTCAACAAGTCTTTGTGCTAGATCATACGCTTGAATACCTGGAAACCCACCAACATCATATACAATTTTCTCAGGATATAAAGAAATTAATTGACCGCCTAATTCATCTTGTGCATCTATTAGTAAAACTTTCATATCTCTTAAACCAGCGTAGAATGTTGAAAAAAGGCCTATAGGACCTCCACCTATAACTACCATGTCATATTCGACCAAACTCTTTTGCACCCGTAACCATCTCGTACTTATACTATTTAAATTTTAATGCAAATTTATATTACCGATTACCTAACATTAAATGTGATTCAATCGTTTCAATTATTTGCTTTAATTTTGATAATTCCATTACCTATTCTATCATATTTGTGGTTTAGGTATTACAATATAATAATAACTGAAGGTAAAAAATATGTTGGTGAAAAATATACTGAAGAGGAGATTCTACTATTACCATCTTCCAGCAAAAAAGTGAAAATATCGGGAAAAACAGTAATAATTGTAAATGGTGTTAATGCGTGGATTACTATAAGGGTAAATGGAGGACCTAAACAAAAGGTTTTCAAAATAAGGCTTTTAAATAGTTCTGGGGAACTAGAACTCATTAATGAAAGTAAAGTATTTCAGCTAAAGGTTATACTGAGACGTTCCGCCTAACCGTAAATATTAGTAAGAGCATCAGGATACCTATAACATTCACCACGTACCACATATAGAAACCAGAATAGGAGGCAATTAATTGAAAATTCATACCTATTAGAATATTTATGGAGTTTACTAATGCTAAACCTACCGTAGTGTTAGCACCTTTCTGAAGTAGGGCAATAATCGAATACATGACAGATAATGCTAACTCATTAAATATTCCTATAATTATAATTCCTAT
>NZ_QIMI01000169.1:0-2901 GCF_007050195.1 Sulfolobus sp. B1
AGAGCACCTACTGTGATTCCAATGATTATGAGGACGTAAATTGGTAACGACATAACTACTATTAATTGTAATATGAAGTTGAAAATACTTTCCTTCAGTTGAAAGATAATGACCTTGGTCCATGATACATTTTTCATCATAGTGTTCTTTGACGTAATGGTTATTATGGTCCTTTCATATATAGATTTATGAATACTGGGGAACTTCTCGTAGAAGCAATCTCAACCCAAGTAGAAGACATATTTGGAATACCCGGTACTCACGGTCTCTCTCTATATGAAGGTATAAGGAAGAAGGTGGAAAAGAAGGAGCTCAAATTCTATATGCCTAGGTTAGAGTATGGAGGCAGCATTATGGCTGACTATTATGCTAGAGTTAAAGGGAATGTTGGAGTGTTCCTTTCCGTAAACGGTCCAGGCTTCACCAACTCTCTAACCGGTCTAGCTGAGGCATACTCTGAGGGTTCTCCACTAGTGTTAATTTCTCTAAATAAAGAATTTAAGTTCAGAGATAGGAGACAACTTCATGATATGGGTTACTTCGACGCCCAAATCGAAATGGCTAAACAAATAACTAAAGCCACGTTCAGAATATACTCACCCAACGACGTACCTCGAGTTGTAGAAAAAGCGTTTAGAATAGCCTTGGAAGATAAGATGGGACCAGTTTACGTGGAAGTACCAGTAGACGTACTAGAGGAAAATAGTGAGATAGAGTGGACTAAGTTCAATAAGGTAAATAGAACACTAGTTAGACCATCAAAAGAAGAAATTAAAGAAGCTATTGACATCTTGAATTCGTGTTCCAGACCAGTCTTATTATTAGGATATGGAGCATCTAGATCTAGTCTTTTAAAGTATATAGAGGAGTTTAGCATACCAGTATTCACCACTATAAGAGGCAAGGGAAGTATCCCTGAAAATCATCCTTTGTTCGCTGGGACTATTTTTGAGGTAAAAGAAATTCCCGGAGACTGTCTGATAGCTTTAGGGACTTCATTTAATGACTTAGAAACCCATAGATGGAGCGTGAAATTACCCCAGAAAATAATTCATGTTGACGTAGATGTAAACGAGTTTGACAACTCTTACAAAGCTATCCTTAAGATAAAAGCTAGTGCTGAAGCCTTTTTAGAGGAGATCCTAGAAAGAGTTAGATTTCCCAAGTGGAGTGTTGATAAGGAAAAAATTAAGGTATATCATGAAAGCTCAACTGATAACATTACCCACGATGATTTGGCTAAAGTTTTGGATTCGGAACTAAGTGAAGATAGAATAATAATAACTGATGCTGGAACTAATCAAGTCATGGCTATGATGATTAAAGTATATAAGCCGAATTCATACTTTAATTCTCTCATATTTAACGCCATGGGCTCAGCTATTCCTGCCTCTATAGGTGCCAAAATTGCTTCACCAGATAGGCAAGTAGTTGCTATAATAGGTGATTTAGGCTTCCAATCATGCTTTAATGAGCTGATTACAGCAGTTGAAAATAACATCAACTTTTTGACTGTCTTAGTTAAGGATGGTGTGCAACACTTCCTAAGAATGAATCAAACTATGAGATTTGGTAAAACTTTTGCAACTAATGTCTTTTCAATTGATTATGCTAAGGTTGCCGAGGGCATCGGTGTAGAAGTGTTTAAAGCTGATAATAAAAGTGACTTAAAAGAACGAGTAGATGAAGCTATTAGGTCTTCATATAAAAAACCTACTCTCCTAATAGTCAATATTACTCCTACTAGCATACCTAGCATTTTATTGTCTAGATAAGTTATTTTTTTATATTCTGCACTCAAAATATATATAATGCTATCTCAATACGAATTAAAGAAAAAACTGCAGAGTGTAGTGCTAAAATTGAGCAAAGCTAAATTAAACTTACCTCCTATTGACAATTACCCTAACGTAGTTGAGGCTGTAGATTTTGAAACTGGTGTAGAATTACTTGATGAAAAAGATCCCATAAAAATTCTTAGACGTCCTCAGAATAAGGACTATAGAATAGCGTCAATAGACTCCTCGAGTAGATACTTGAGAGACGCATCAATCAATATGGTTTTGGTCGGTGCAGCTTCATATAGTAACGTTAAAGGTAAGAAGTTAGGTCCTTACAACGTATTAACACCCTTCTTAGGGATAAGTACTTATAAGGACATTTTAGTCAACTTTCAAAATGAGGCTGGAATAAGGATTAAAAACTTCGTTAATGAATATTTTGGTGAAGATTATAAAATAGATGACATGGCTGATGAATTAAGGGTAGAATCAGAGAACTTAATGCTAAAAGAGACAATTAATAGCCATGATTTAGTAGTTCTAGATGGACCACTATACCCTACCCCTTTAGAGCTAAGTACTATAAATTTAAGCAACTCTTCTAGATATAGTCATCAAAAGGCTTACGCTAAACTCGTAGAAGATAGAATAAGTCTGTTAAAAGATAACATAATAGGAGTGGTTAAGAGACTGGAAAACTCGTACAAGCTAGGTAAGATAGAAGCAATTTCTAGGATACTCAATAAAGACGTAAAAGGACAGAAAGATCCAGATATTCTAAAGCTAATAGATCTAAAGTTATGCAAGGATAAGCCTTATTGTCTCGTTGGTCCAATTAAATTAACCTTTAGTTCCCAGATAATATCTAACGCGCCCGATAGATATGTATATTACCTAATAGTTAAAAACCTAGTAGGTATGACATCATTCTTTAGGATAGAAAGTATAAGAATTGATGCCCTAGAGAATTATACTCCTTACATAATATCTAGGATCTCTGAGAGGCTAATTCCTACATATATAGAATTAGCTGATAACTTGTCAAAAAGAGTTTCGTCTTCCCTCTTCATATTGGCGTACGAGATAGCTTCCAGATATCTCAGCATAATTCATGATGATA
>NZ_QIMI01000170.1:0-2855 GCF_007050195.1 Sulfolobus sp. B1
AAGAAAATGATACAGTGGAAAAGAATTCAGAGGCTAGATAAAATATTAGAAATAGTATCACAAAAACTAAAAGTTAATGAAAAGGAGGCATGGGAACAAGTTGCTTGGAAGTTAGCTTCCAAATACGGAGATCCCATGTTAGCTATAGATAAGGCTGTAAAAGAGGGAGAAAAAGTTCTCATTGAAGCTGGAGTTCAAGAGATGTGGATTAAGCCATTATTAGAAGAGGCGTCAAAGCATGTTGAAGAAAAGAGAGTAAAAGTTTCCGAAGTTATAACGGTTAGAACACTTGATTCGTTAGGAGTTAACAGAATTAAAGAGGTGATAACAAAAGCTCTAGAAACAATTAAGGGGGATAGTAATTATAATAATATATTAAGTATAAAAATCTATACTATAGGAGCTCCTAGGTATAGAGTGGATGTGATAGGTACTGATCCTAAAGAGTCAAGTCAAGCTCTAAATGAGCTTATATCTAACTTGATTAAAATAGGCAAAGAGGAAAAAGTTGAGATAAGCGTGATTAAGAAATGAAGTGGAAAATGAGAAAATGTGAGAAAGATAACATATATACTTTAAAAGAGAATTGCCCGATTTGTGGTTCTAAAACAATTTTTCCTCACCCTCCAAGATTTTCTCCCCAAGATAAATATGTAAAATATAGGATAGAACTAAAAAAAGGAATTAAACTTAACTGTTAATAACTACTGTAGGCTTTAATATTACTCCAGGTTGTACGAATTGATATACTACTACCATTATGTAAACTGTGTAAAATACACTTCCTGAACCACCATTAGTCACCGGGAATAATGCAATATAAGCAGGTTGGAAATAAAGTAATTGTACATGAGGTAATGGTTCCCCAGTTATAGCATAGCCGCTGCTTGAAGTCGGAACTATTTGGGTTGTAAATGGTGCTATGGGTATTCCATAGCCAGTTTGATATAACGCTTCAGTGAACATTTGTACTATTAATGAGTTATAAGCCTTAGGTGTCCAAGCAAATGGTTCAGCTTGAGATATTTGATTTGCTAACTCTTGAGCAAATGTTGGATCTGTTGAGGCATATGTGTTTATTATTTGGGTTATACTGTCATTTATTTCGGTTAGGTTCACGTATTCATTTAGCGGGTAACCAGCTATAGTGGTCATAGCTCCCATAGCCTTACCTATATCTCCGAGACTAGTCGTATATCCTAAGAATGGTCCTGGAAGATCTGGTGGATAGCCTATATACCACTGTAATTGACCTCCCGATATTACAGATGTTACTGCGTCGTAAGCTACTATATAAGTTGGGATTGTATAATTTGGACTGCCATATGGGTAGATGTGAAAGTCCTTTTCTAAAACAGTCGCTGCAAACGTTTCGTTGTTTAAGAACATCTCAGCCATTAACCTGATTTGAGTGCCATTTAGCGTATTATTTTCATCTATTACACTCTTATTAGTTAGTACTTCTAGCCAATAACCGTAATCCCACCAGCTTAAAATATAAGCGTTTTGTGGAGAATGTGTTCTTATCCAATTTACCGCGCTAACCCAAGAGTAGTTGGTCGTCAAAAAGCTTGTGGCTGCGTTTGTAATTGCAGGGGGCTCATTACTAGCTAGGGTTGCAAATCCTGCATCAGCAACTAATGAGATACCTACTATTGCTAAAATAGTTATTGCTAATATTTTTCCACCATTTCCGTTTTTGATCCCCTTTAGCAAGCCATCAACTACATAATATATTCCTAGTCCACCTAATGCAGCTACTACATATGCAGTATAGTTAAATAAGTATGGCTGTTCAGAAGTTCCAAATATACTTGCGACACCTAAAATTAGTAGCCATAGTCCCATTAAGTTACTTTTTCTAATCAAATAATACATTCCTATAATTGACATAAATAGAGCTATGCCAAAATCTTCTATCATAGCCGTTATTGGTTGTGGTATATATTCTGCTACCGTTTTATCTATAGGCACAGTGACTTGGTAAAATGGATTTATAATAGCGTAATATCTAGGCGGTATCGGCAGAGCTGAAGGTCTGACTAATACTAAGCCGGCTATTCCTAATACAAAGATTAAGGCTAAAACGGCTATTACGATTATGTTTCTTGACTCCACTATATCTTTTGGCAATACCTTACTTAGATAGAGGTCTAAGTAAAGCATTACTGATATTAAGAGCATTGATAAACCATGAGCTAACCCTGACATGAACCCTATATTGTTGGGGGCTAATGATGTTAAAAACGCTGTAACCGCTACTGTTACTGTATATAGGTTTGCGGTAATATCGTCATTTCTATTTAACAAAATTAAGAGAAATGCGGCTACCAATAAACTAAGGTCAATATAAGTATATCCTCCCCAAGATATCTCGGCCAAGAATAGTAATACACCTGCTGGAATTCCGTACCAAATATTCTTCTTCTTTAGACCCTGGTTAAACAGAAATATTGTAAATAGTATAAATACAGCTCCCCACGATGTCTTTGGTAGACCCCCTAACAAATTCTTATAGGTTAATGCAGGAGACACTGCTATTATAGCCCCTGCCATATATCCCGCTAATCTGCTATTAGTAAGGGATTCTACGGCCAAGAAAGACGCTACAACTCCCAATCCAGCTAACAAAACATCAGAAAATATTGCAACAGTATAGACGGCATTAACACCATAAGCTGGATAAAATGGTAAGGAAGCTAAGGCTACAAGGAAAGGTAACCCAATAGTATTCCCTAATTCAATAAAATATCCCCAAGGCCACCATCCTAACACGTCTGGAGGTACTGCATACCAGTTGCCATGTGCTTGTGCTATTAGTAAAGCATTATAAAATAGATACCATGGGTCAAATT
>NZ_QIMI01000171.1:0-2802 GCF_007050195.1 Sulfolobus sp. B1
CTTTCATCATCACTTAATTCCTTTATCTGGAGTTCGTATATTTTATCTCCTAATAATAGATAATATCTCTCATTTTTCCTTATGATAACACTTTGCACATTATCTTTATCAATTTTACTTAAGTGATGATGAAAGAAATTCTAAAGATAGCCTTAGGTTACAGTCAGCATTAGAACTCCTATTAAAGGAAGAAGAGAAGATACTAAACTCTGGATATTTAGGAGAAATATTCACTGTTGGAAAAATAATGAAGAAAGGAATTGTAACTAACGTAATGATAAGTTTTGCTAACGCCAAACCAATATTACCCTTGAAACCTGAAGTTAAAGTTAGATTATTGAATAAATCTGACGATATTTGTATTTTTGTTTCAGAGGATGATAAAGATAATTTATATGCAGTGTCTTCGTGCCAATATCAATTAGAAAAAGACAATTTATATGTATATAAGGGGGAGAACGCTTTTGAAAAAATTAATCAACCTTAACTTTTAAGGGCCAATCAAAGCTCACTATCTTAGCCTTAGCACCGGGTCTAACATTACCATCTGCATAACATAGTAAACCTCCTTTTGCGTTCTTAAACCTTATGAGTGCTATATAGACAGGGTTTTGAAGCTTATTTCCTTCATCGTCTTTGTAGATGATTGTGTATGAGTCAACGTATACTTCATTAGCGTCTATTTCAACATAATTCTCTATCTTAATGAAACATTCCTCGCAATATAGTCTAGCTGGAACAAATACTTTTCCACACTTAGGACATTTACTTCCTATTATCTTGTTTTGCTTTAAACCATTGAAGAATTGCTCTCCTGCAGGTCCCACTGTATACTCATACTTTTCAACTTCCATAACGTCGTACCATCTTAGCAACTTTCCATCTCTACCAACTTTTTCCCAAGACATTTATATCACCTTAAAACATTGAATATCTTCTATGCTTCCTTTTCTTTCTTCTTTAGGTTTCCAAACTGCCTTAACTCTCTTCCCAATAATATTCATATTCTTTACCTCTTCATACGATGTACATATTCTATGAAATATCCCTGGAAATACGAAATCTCTATCCGTAGATGGGAATAGTCTAATAACACCGACAATTTCAGGCTCTTCAAGTTTAGCTCTGGTCCAACTTATGAAACTAGCAACGGCCGTCATTACTATTCCCTCATCCTTTACTTCAACCCACTCATCCGTAGGTCTGAAGCATTCTTCACAGTACATTTTTGGAGGGACGTAAATTTTACCGCAATTATTACATTTCCTACCATAAATTTTACCTTCTTTAAGACCTAACAAGTATTTGCTTTGAGCCTGTCCAGCAGTGTATGCGTATTTAGCATTAGGCTTATATGAGATAACCATATGTTTATTCAATTCTTCTTATTTTAATGGAGTAACCATCTTTATCACCTCAATTGCGTAAAACTATCACAGTTCCTGCTTGCATTAAATCTCCCCAAGCTTGAGCCAATCCAGTATGAACTGGTCTCTTAACTTGCATTTTTCCGGCTGTTCCCTTAAGTTGCCAATAAATACTAATTACTTTCATAAGTCCAGCAGCTGCTATTGGGTTACCTACTCCTAATAAACCTCCACTTGGACTACTCGGTATATCTCCATCAATATCAAATACTCCTTCCTTTAACAGTTTTGGCGCTTCGCCTTTCTTAGCTAGTAATAATCCCTCTAAATGATGAAGTTCTTTGTAATCAAATGGATCATAAGGCTCTACCACATCAATCTCTTTATCTGGTCTTTCAATCCCAGCCATTTTGTACGCCATTCTTGCGGCGAACTCAACATATCTAGGATAAGCTAAGTCTCTACCAGGCCATTCAGTATTATCTAGCGTCCAACCAACTCCTTCCACCCATATTGGAGTGTCTGTATATCTCCTAGCCACGTCCTCTGAAGTCATAACTATTGCGGCTCCTCCATCACTCACTGGGCTTACGTCAAGAAGCTGTACTGGCCATACTAATACCTCGCTGTTTAAAACATCTTCAACAGTTATGTTAGCCCCTAACTGGGCATAAGGATTATTTATAGCATTCCTCTTATTTTTAACTGACACTAAAGCTATCTCCTCTTTCTTTATTCCGTATTTAGCCATGTATCTATGCATTTCCATCGCGAAGATCCATATTAAATTGGGATTTAACGGTTTTTCTAAAATAGGATCCCAAATGTATCTAAAAACTGCTTGGGGATGAGGTCTATCTGGACTCATTTTTTCTTCAGCTACTGCTAAGACTTTTTGGCATAACCCACTAGCTACGTGATACCAGCCTGCAATAGCTGTCATTACTCCAGTAGCTCCTCCCACAAAAACTCTGCTAACTGGTTTTTTTATTCCACCGGAGCCATGGGCTAAGTACTCTCCTTTAAGATGCACACCGTCAAATGCATCTGGAGCACTACCAATAACCACACAGTCTATATCTTTTAATTCTAACCCAGCCTCTTCTAAAGCCTTGTTAGAGGCTTCCCACGCAATTTCTTGAGGTGTTTCCAGCAATCTTCTTCTAAATAGCGTCATTCCAGCTCCAATAATTGCTACTCTTTTATTAAGGTGGATATTTACCTTCATGGCTTCTCCACCACCAACACACTACCAGTGAAAGTTGGAATTCCCCTCCATGAGGCAACTAATACCTTCTCACCTTTACCTTGTCTAATATAATCTATTGCATCTAGAAGTAAAGAGAAACCAGAGGCTTCTAGTGGAACACCCTTAGCTAAATGTCCACCAAATGGATTTACTGGAATCTCACCTTGAGGCGAAAAATTTCCCTCT
>NZ_QIMI01000172.1:0-2703 GCF_007050195.1 Sulfolobus sp. B1
GAGAGTTTTATGAGTCAGTGGCACCGCCTATTGATATTTATGAGGAAGGAGGAGAGCTAGTTATTATAGCTGATTTAGCAGGCTTTAGCAAGGATAAGATTAATGTAAGACTAACGGCAGATAATGTTCTAACTATATCTGCGACTAGAGATATTCAGTATATTGGGACTAAGTACGTAACACAAAGACCTCTTAAAATTTATAGGCGAATTAACTTACCGGCTAAAGTTAAGAAGGATGCTCAAGTTTCTGCTAAATATGATAATGGTGTATTAACTATCAGAGTACCTATAGAGGGGGCTGTTTCAGTCAAAATAGAGTAATTTTTTTAAACCTACTTTTTACCATAAATGGAGATAGCTAATACGATTATAAGTAAGGTTAGTATGATATTTTTGGTTAGGATATAAACTATTATCGATACAATTATTATGATTTGTGGTAAATAATCAGTTATTGAATTTTTCTTCCTTGTTTGTGTAATTTCTGTTTGATATTGTGGATACGATAGAAGAAAGTTCCTAAACCTATTAATTAGTCCATTTAATAACTCTCTCGCTTGCTCAATTACAACTTTCGTAGTATATCCTTCCTCTTCTAGAAAAGTTATGGATGATTTTACGAAATCAAAATTACTATCTATTTCCCTACAAGTGCCTTCTAAAACATTTATCATTCTAAATGGTAAGACTAACCTGGACGGCATTCTTAAGGGAAATTTGAAGAAAACTTGATCTGCTAGTTGTACAAAATCTTGTAACTCTAGCTCACTTATTTCTATACCTTGCATGGACTGCATAAATAATTTTAATCCCATAGTTAGCACTCTCCTATCGGCAAATGGTTGTATTGCTCCTAATTCATCTAATACTCTGACCAAAGCTTCAGCATCCATTCTTACCATTGCTACATACGCTCTTAACAATAAGGTCCGAGTTTTTTCATCAATTCTACCACTCATTCCGAAGTCATATAAGATTATATTTCCCTCATCGTCCACTGCAATATTACCGGGATGAGGGTCTGCATGGAAGTACTCCTTATTCAATAGCATGTACATGAATAATCTGAAAACCCTATAAGCTAGAATATTCTCATTAATTATTTTTCTGGCAGTGTCACTAGTTACTTTATACCCTTTTATATACTCCATCACTAGAACTCTTTTAGTAGCTTTGATAACGTTAGGAATTCTCAAGGATGGGTAATCAGACAGTTCTTCTCTTATCTTATTTAAATAAAACGCCTCTCTAGTATAATCCATTTCCTCAAATATTCTTTTAGAGAATTCGTCCATGAAAACCTTTATTATTTCTAAGAAACCTTCATCAAAAACTAGTTTAAGTAAAGGAAATAATCTCTTCATAACTTCTATATCTTCACTTACTATTTCTTTTATCCTAGGTCTATTTACCTTTATAGCTACCTTTTTACCTTTATACTCTCCTAAGTACACTTGTCCTAATGAAGCAGAGGAGATGGGTTCCTCACTAACAATGCTTATTTCATCACCTAAATCCTCCTTTAGAATTTCCTTTACATCGTTAAATGGTGCTGGTGGTACCTCGTCTTGAAGCCTAGATAACTCTTTTATGTAAGTTTCAGGCATTATATCTGGTCTTACAGATAAGATTTGACCGAATTTTATAAATGTTGGACCTAGCTCTATCAAAGTATCTACAAACTTCTTAGCTTCTTGACTAACTTCTCTTTCATCTATTGATTTGTCCTCTAAGATCATTTGTCTAAATCTTCTGTAAGCTAATATCCTAGGGGCTAGTTTAAAGAATACTTTTAGTAATCTCCTTATCACATATATACTAAACTTTCCTAAGTATTTACGGCTTTAGTCTTCTCTAATAATTGTTTCTGAATATTTATTAATTTCCTAAGCACTTGATCTCTTATTGGCTCTTCATATTGTCCCTTAGCTAATGCATCAACTACGATTATGTAAGTACTTAAGGTTGTTTCAATAACCCTTACTACGGGTTCTCCGACAAATATGTCTAATTCTGATAATTCAGACTTTACTTTGGTTATAAAAAGATCTGGGTCGATATCTTTACTGACCTCAAATCTAGTTCTTACTCTTCTATAGTCTTCGTCATGAACAAGAACTGCAGCTTGTATCATAATGCTGTTAGGAATTTTCATGATAATATTATCATCTGTCAGTATGGTAGTCCACATTAAAGAAATATCTTTGACTACGCCAGTATACCCAGGAATTAAGAAATCATTATTAAAATACTTAGGAGGAAAAGTTGGAGCTATCAATCCATATTGCCAAGTGGTAAAAGTTATTCTATCTCCTACTCCGAACGGTTTACTTATGAAAAGTACTATGCCTCCAAATATATTAGATAGCACGTCTTGTGATGCTAATCCTAAAATGAGACCAATAGCAGTGCTACCGAATAGTATACTCGTAATGCCTATTTTAAATAATGATAAAATTGCAATAATAGAGATTGTATATCCTATTACTCTTATCATTAGAGATAAACCTTCACTTACTGTAGCTCCAAGAAGCCTAGATAACTTCTGTGATTTGATAAAATCCGAAATTAAGCTCGTTAACACTATTCCAGTTGTCAATATTAGAATAGCATATATAATTAGTGAGATACTTAGTGTAATTAAGTGTAAAATATTAGATAAAACGAAGACTACGGATATGGCTATTACTAATATAATAAA
>NZ_QIMI01000173.1:0-2632 GCF_007050195.1 Sulfolobus sp. B1
GCTATTATTGGATTTGATGGAACAATTTGAGTAACATAAAATCCTATTTGCTCTTGATACTGAGATTGTTGATATATAGAATTTAAGTAGTCTATAGTTATGCTAAGCTGTATACTACCTCCCTGTAAACTTGAAGGAACGTATATTTGTAAAGGTATATCTACTGTTTGATTTGGCTTAAGTAAAGAAATTTTAGGTAAAGTATTCAATATTGAAACTGAGGTTGAGGGCATTATTGACAAGTTGTATATGTTCCCATTTCCAGTGTTCCTTATATTTAAGGTAATATTATTTACCGTTCCGGCATAGAGAAGGGATGATGAAGGAACTACTTGGATGTTTGAAGTACCTAATAGTGTCAAGGAGAATGATGAATACTGAGTTATACTGACTACTGAACCCTCGCCTTCAATAGCATTCCAAACGATTTTAACTGGAATAGAATAAGAACCTAATGATACGTTATTAATATTAATATTTATTGGTATAGATACTTCTGATTCCGGTTGTAGTAGTCCTCCGAAAAAGTAAATAGCGCTTCCTCCGGTCACATTCGTTATACCCTTAGGTAGTAATAGTTCTACTGAGTAACTCTCTATATTAACTGGACCAGTATAAATTAAGGATAATTGAAAGGTAACTCCTTTACTGTTTGGTCCTTCGCTTAATATAATATTTGGATTTAGGATTTCTCCTTCGATGCTTTGATTACTGTTTATCGAAATCGATACATTTAATGAATAATATTTCCCATATGCCAAAATTGTTAGAGGAATCTGATAAGTACCAATACTCGCATTATTATATATGTTAGCTGTCAGTTGAACAGAATAAGAGGATCCTGCTTGTATTATTGGTATATGAGTAACTTTAGCCATGAAATCTATCGGATACGTACTATTAGTAAATAAGGTTACGTTATAGGCATTAGTGTTACCTGTGTTAAATATTGTTAGTATTACCGGTAAGTCATGTTCTCCAGGAAAGACTATTCCGGAAATTGAAGATTGTGCATAGAATTGTAAATACCCCATTATAGGGATTTGAACAGTCACGTCTTGAACTTGTTCTATCCCGTTAATAGTGTAATAAACTTGAATGTAAAAGTCGTATACTCCTAACGGTATATTAGGCGTGATATTACCTATGAAGGTCAAAGTGTATTCTTGTCCAGGTATTATAATCGGGAAAGAGTAAGTTTGAGTATTAGAGGTTACAATAAATGGTGAAGACTCCACTGGATATATCTGAACGTTAGTTATATTTGTATAACCGTGATAAACTAGTGTAACTTGCAATGGGACTAGTTTCTCTCCAGGTGCTACGTACGGTGGTGAGACTAACCATTGTGACGATGTGGTAAAATAGCCAGCTGAGGCTTCAGATGCAGTATTAGTTAAATTTGATAATGAAAAAAGAAGAGAAAAGATAACTAAAACGGACAAAATAATTCCTACTTTACTCGTTTTGGACAACCTCCTTCTCTATTTGACCATCCCTAATGTAAACTATCCTATCAGCATATCTCATCATATCTGGGTCATGTGTAGCCATTATAACAGTAACGTTCTTTTCTTTGTTCAATTTACTTATCAATTCTACTATTGCCAACCCGGTTTTTGAGTCAAGATTTGCAGTAGGTTCATCAGCGATTAATATTTTAGGATCATTTGCTAGAGCCCTTGCAATAGCCACTCTTTGCTGTTGACCACCAGATAGTTCATTAGGTTTTTTATTCTTTAGTTCTAACATACCGGGTATTAATGATAAAATCTCCTCTGCCTTTTCCCTTCTTTTCCACGCTGGTATCCCTAAAGAAGCTAAAGCCAGCTCAACATTTTCCAAGACTGAAAGATATGTTATTAGATTATACGACTGAAAAACAAAGCCAATATACTTCTTTCTGAAATTAGCCCTCTGATCTTCATTAAAGTTAGTAACGTCTATATTATTGATTATAATTTTACCGCTAGATGGTGTATCAAGTAATCCTATCAAATCAAGGAGAGTGGTTTTGCCAGAACCAGATGGACCAGCAATTATTAAAAATTCACCTTTTCTAACCTTAAGTGATACGCCTCTTAATGCGACATACTCAGCCTTCTTAGTCTTATAAACCTTAGACAAATCAACAGCATCTACTATAATCTCCTCATTATTCATGTTATTCGGCACCTCATTAGAAGAAGTCTAATGACGAAGCTAATAAGTTTTTTGATAACGTTTTCGATATCAAAACAATATTCGAGATTGTTAAATATCTCATAATTCTTACTATATAATGAACTAGCATGTACACTTTCATTGTCTTCACATATCTGACTCAGAATGTGAATATTTTAGTGTTAATATAAGTTTTATTTCCATACAACATATCATAATAAGTTAAGAATTTTTTAGAATACAAAATAATTACCTATAGGCATTTTAAACTAACTCGCTTTTTGTTTTAAAAAATTAAAAAAGCAACTTCACTAACATCGTGTGTAGACAACAATTTGGTTGTTTTGATATAAATTGAATTTTCTTTATCGTGGAAAAGTATTTTTAGGATGAGGACGAGTTGTTTATTGGAGCGAGAATATCAATAGGTTTGATTTTCTCGCCCTCACCCAAATTATCTCTACCCTTT
>NZ_QIMI01000174.1:0-2598 GCF_007050195.1 Sulfolobus sp. B1
AGAGAGAGAGAACATAATTATTGAAGTGTCTAAAAGATTAGGAATATATGAGTTACTAGACAGATATCCTTCAGAGTTGTCTGGTGGGCAGCAACAAAGAGTGGGTTTAGCAAGGGCTCTAGTTAGAAAACCAAAGGTATTTTTAATGGATGAACCGTTATCAAATTTAGATGCACCACAAAGGATGTCCGCGAGAAGATTAATCAAAGAAATTCAGATCGAGAACTCAATCACTACCCTTTACGTTACACACGACCAGACTGAAGCGATGGCGTTAGCAGATAAGATAGCGATAATCGATAAGGGGCAGATCATCCAAATCGGATCACCAGAAGAGATATACCAAAATCCTGTTAACTCCTTCGTCGCGTCTTTCTTCGGAAATCCACCTATGAGCATAATGGATGGTAAGGTGATAGGCTTAGAAGGGAAAATAGGTATTAGGGCTGAAGACGTTATTTTGGGCGAGGGGAGGTATAAGGGTGTAGTAAAAGACGTAGAATTTTGGGGGGATAGATACTTGATATATATATCGTTTAATGATCAAGAAATAAGGGCTTTCTCTAAGAATAAACTCAAAATTAATCAAGAAATTAAGTTCAATTTGATTAGTATAAAGAGGTTAGAATGAATGAAGTACTCCTCGCCTTATTTGGTTTATATCATCGCTTTTGGTTTCCTTCCTTTCATATATACGTTTATTTTCTTAGGAGTAAATTTTGATAAGGCTTTTACTGGGTTTTCTCTAGTACCATTCCCAAAAATAGTATATAATACTTTATATTTCTCTTTATTAACAGCATTTTTCTCCTCTATAATTGGAACTTTCTTGGCAGTAGGCGTAGATATGTTAAGTAAGGGGAAGAGGCTAATTTCTCTCTTGGTTATGTTACCTTACACGATTCCTTTTACTTCTTCTGCACTAATTTGGACAATAAGCCTCTACGGAAATTATGGTTGGTTTTCTTATTTATTTGGATTAAGATATGACCCACTTTACTTCTCTTCAACAGCCCTAATTGCGGTAACCGGTGTAAGTATCTGGTCTTCAATACCAATGCCTTTTTTAATCATGTTATCTACTCTAAGATCAATACCTAATTATGTTAAGGAAGCTTCGAAAATAGATAATCTTCCATTATCTGAATACTATTTTAGAGTAGCTTTACCGATGGCTGGAAAAGCTTTCTGGATATCGTTTCTCTTAGAGTTTATAATAGCTTTAGGTAACTTTGATTTGCCATATGTTTTAACCTCAGGTGGTCCATCATATTCCACAACTACATTATCGCTTTTAGTGTATGACGAAATGTTTTCTTTAGGTAACTTCTCTGGAGGAGCTTTAGCTGCAGCTATCCTTAGTGTATTCGCTACTATACCATCTATCGCACTATTAATGTTGTTGAGAAGTAAGAAATCTGGATGGTTATCTTTAAATATAAAAATACCGGATAAAATATTCAAAGTAATTATATTTATATTTCTTGCTATTGTCACATTTTTCATGGATTTCCCTATTTACTGGATGTTTTTAGTCGCATTTAGAAGTGCATCCTTAGATTTCCGCTATCCTCCAATTATAATACCAGAAGATCTTACTGCAAAGTATTTTATGCAAGCAATTTTAAGTTCTATACCTTACATGATCTCAAGTATAATAGTAGCAATTTCTGCCTCATTGATAACCGTATTACTTTCACTACCTTCAGCCTATGAGATATCTAAGGGGAAATTAAGATGGTTGTTACCAGTCTCAATCTACCTATATTCTTTACCCTCTACGTCCTTCGTAATACCACTGTATATATTTTTCTCCAATACAAATTTGCTGAATACTTGGGAGGCATTAATAATTTCAACACCAATATTTACTGCAACTTTCGCAGTTTGGTTATTCTTTAACTATTTCTTAGGATTCCCTAAAGCATATGAAGACGCTGCAGAAGTTTTCTCGATTAAGAGAAAGCTGACTAGAATAATAATGCCCTTATCTAGGACTACTTTATTTTCAGTACTTTTATTATCCTTTATATTCAATTGGCATTTATTGTTTTATCCATTAATATTTACTCAAACTCCGTATAATTTTTCTTTTCCTCCACAAGGGGCTCAAACTATAACAATATTTGCATTACTGGCTATAGGAAACGAAAGTATAAACTGGGGGCTATTGGCTTCTTCAGCACTTGTTGCATCATTTCCAGTTATGATTTTGACCTTAATAGCATTAGATAGAGTATTAAGAGGAGGATATGAGGGAGGATTAAAGTTTGTATAGCTATGATTATAATATACTGAAATTTCACTCAATGAAACTTTAAAGATAACGATAGACTTTTTAAGGAAGAAACACTGATACTGAATTGATGAATAAACTATTAATTGCAGGTGTAATTTTAATAATACTAATAGCTGGAGGGTTATATGGTTACTATTATTTTTCTACTGGAACAGTAAAAATATACTTGCAAGATGCTCCTAGTAGTTCACAGTTGCTAAAAATATACCTAACAATTTCATCAATCATGATACATAGAACTAATTCAACCAACAGTTCAGCTTGGATAACAATATCTAATAAGACAATAACCGTATTAC
>NZ_QIMI01000175.1:0-2502 GCF_007050195.1 Sulfolobus sp. B1
GGATAAAATGAGAAAGGGGCCAGGAGATTATGATAGGAAAATTACAGCAAATGAAAGAAAAAGAATTAAGACTTAGATTATTTAGCGTCGATGTACTGAAGGAATTGAAGAACGTCTATACATATAAGGAACTATCTACCTTATTCAGCATTCAAGAAAGCCTAATATGCAGATATGTTAATGGTAGGACAATACCTAGCGAGAGACAAGCATTGGATATAGTCAACAAAGTAAAAAGTAAGGAATTTTTGTACAATTTTTTTATTGATAAAATTAAGATTTATGAAGATGATTATCTAGATGTTTCCCAACTTCTATTCTACCCTAATTTATTAAGACTTCTATTAGAAATATATTTAATGAGGAGTAGTATTATTCATAACGTTACTAAGGTTGTCGGTATTGCGTCTAATGGAATACCCTTTGCTACGCTGGTTTCATCAATTGTTGAAAAACCACTGGTCATCTCTAAAAAATATAAAGATTCTGTATCAATCCCTTATGTTGATGAAAGCATAAAGGAAGGTAATGGAATAGTTTCGAGCATCTATATAAGAGAGGATTATATTAGCAAGAAGGATAAAATACTAATAGTAGATGATGTAATCAGAAGTGGAAAAACACTACAAGCATTATACAATCTTGCGAAAAAGGTTAATGCTAAAGTTAGTGGAGCATTAATTATCGCTACGAATACAGACGAGTGGAAAAGAAAATTCTCAGATAGCGATAATAATATCACTGTTATTTTTAGAATATGAGCATAGCTAAAGTATATAAAAATGTATATTTAATCGGGGGTAAACTTATCGATAAAAACGATACTAATGCTTATTTAATTTATAATGAAAAAGAAGATTATTATACACTTATAGATACGACTACTGGAAGTAATATAGAATATATAATAGAGACGCTACTTGAGATCATGAAAGGAGAGAAAAAGTTAAAATTCATAATACTTACAAGTTGTAAGAAAGAGAATGCTGGGGGACTTAATACCCTATATAACTTATTTTATCCTATTACAATAGCCCATTTTCCAGATTCGTTAATGATAAGGCAGGGAGAATGCGAAAGGGAAAAAATTGTAAGTTCGCCTATATCGTTAGAGATAAAAGAGAGATATTTTGAGCTAAATGATATCAGAATATTTCTGACCAGAACACTTACAAAAGGCAGTATAATAGTCCTTTATCAAAACATTCTATTCACAGGAAGTAATACAAGATTATCTACATATGATCCAAACATAAAGTATATTTGTGATATTAACGAATGTAGGAAATGAGGTATAAAAATATGGTATTTGAGCTTGAATGTAATTCTTGTGGATTTTTTAGAGAAACTAAATATTGTCAGATACTGAAAATGGACGTATGTTACGAATGTTGTACATTATGTAAAAAAAAGGAATGAGTGTAACTTAAGGGTATGGTTTAAAAACATTATCCCTTATGATAAAAAAGGAGCTAAAAAAACGGTAACTGGTAGTACATTAGATAGTTTTTTAAAATAAATTATTTTATGTCACAAAACTCCTATATGTATTTGCATATATTTCAGACTGCTCTAATGTAGAAGCTACTCTTTTGTACTTTATCGCATCTCCTAACGAGTTCTCTCCATGCTCTTTAGTCCATTTTTCTAACGGTATTTGATACTCTTTTAAAACTTTGTCTCTATATAGGTCATTTAACACATTATAGGTACAGAATGGTATCACTCTACCATCTGGTACGACATAGTGAATATCACATCTCATCACTCTTTGTACGTCATAATTGTATAAATCCATGAAGTGCATCGTTCCTAGGAATAGAGTTCTGTAGTGCCATTCACCTAAAGCCTCGTAATTATGATGAACTATTATATTATATAGCATTTTATAAACATCGAAATCTTTTGGTCCGTTTTCCTTATCTATAAACTTTCTTATACTATATAATAACTTACTCGCAACCCATATCTTATTTGCGCCTTCTCTTAGCTCTTCTTCCTTCTCCTTAAGATATTCTAATAATCCCTCTAGATCGATAAATTTAGATATAGGTATAAAGTGAGGTTCGTGATCTTTCCATTCTACATAGACATAAGTTCCTGCTCCACAAACAGGATGATTAGCCATCTCGAATTGATCCTTTCCAGTTAATGCTTCAACTAGCCTTGAAAATACTACAGAAGTGCCTATCGGATACCAACTATCTCTAGTTATTTCCCCATTAGTTTGTTCTTCTATATTCTTAATAACTTCTGGGATTGTTATCCTAAACTTCGCTCTCATATTTCTCTTCATCATACCAGTTAAACTGACCGGTTGGAAGTTTACTGATCTTACTACATCCATATTTCTAGCTGCAAATTTCACAATATTACCTAAATCACTGTCATTTACAGTCTTAATTACCGTAGGAACTAGAACTACACTAGTCAATCCAGCCCTCCTGAATACTTCTAACGTATATGGTATTTCCCAATGATTCTTTGGATTAGTTTTTCTAG
>NZ_QIMI01000176.1:0-2497 GCF_007050195.1 Sulfolobus sp. B1
CCAATTTTTTCTCTTTTTTATTTGATGTATTCTATTTTCTATCTTCTCTACATAGCATCCGTAATAGCTTCCTTAACGTATAGTTTAGGAGCTTTATTTTACGGTTCTCCGATTCCTATTTCTTCCTTTAAAAGATTTGGGCATAAGATGATATTAGATGCGATATATGCCGATATTTGGATAAACCTATTTTTCTTTATAATAAATATAATAAATCAAATTCAATCATCTTTAGGATATAGCTGGAGTATATTTTATCTAGATTTTGGAATGTTAGATTTACAATTAATTTATACCATTAATGCATTTAAGTTGTGGTACATCTCCTTATCAGCATTAGTAAGTTATATAAGGTTTCCGACTTATCTGATTAACGTTTTAGGACCTCTCTTACAGTACATATCTTTTTTAACTGATATTCTTTTTTCCTTAGCAATTTATTTGGAGTTTGGAACATTTATAGAGGGTTCATATATGACGTTAATAGCAGTTGGAGTATTATTGATGTCACTGCCTTTTAGAATGGGAAAAGGCATAGGTGGATATCTTATAGGTTTCGCAATAGTGTTCTACATAGGCTTTCCATACCTACCAGTACTGATTTCCGGCACTAGTCCGTCGCTGTATGATTTAGTAGTCCATAATCTTCAACTGGGTCTAGCTGAGATCAGTTTCAACTTTCCAATTCTAGTTTATAGTTTTATTATTCTTCCAATAGTATACATTGGAATTTTAATGGGCTTTTCCTTTATACTGGGTAGTTTTATTAGCGGATATTCAGTGAGATTACCTATAAACATAGATATCTAGTCATCAATAATTTTAAGCTCACATTAGAGACATATAAGTTAAATGTCAACGGTAAAAAATTTTAGAATTCTAGAGCTAGGGAATAACATTTCCGCCCCTCTAGTTGGGCAAATATTGGCTGATTTAGGTATTGATGTAATAAAGGTTGAACCTCTAACCGGAGATGATAGGAGAAAGGTTAAACCAGAGATTAATGGGGTAGGAGTTTATTTTGCCAGCACTAACAGGGGTAAGAGAAGTATTGCAATTAACTTAAAGAGCGACAAAGGATATGAGATATTTAAGAGGCTAGTCAAATCAGCTGACGCAATTATAACAAATTATAGACCATCAGCTCTCAAAAGACTAAGAGTAGACTATCACAACGTGAAGTTAGTAAATAATAAAATAATCTACTGTTCAATAACTGGTTTTGGTAACTTTTCAGATCAAGCAGATAAGCCTGCATACGACGCTACAATACTGGCATTAAGTGGATTAATGGATATGACTGGAGAAGAAAAAGGTCCTCCAGCCAAGTTTGCTACATCAATATCAGATATAACTACTGCTTTGATGGCTACAATTACACTATTATGGGCTTTACATAAAGGAGGTCCAGCATTTCTGGACATTCCAATGATTTATACTCAATTCTACTTAATGTTAGAGGACGCCTATATGTTCCTTAATACCGGACTATTACCTAAAAGGATGGGATCTTCCCATAGATATCTAGTTCCTTATCAAGCGTTTGAAACGAGTAATGGTTTCATATATGTAGCAATTTTCACCGATGAACAATATACTAGATTATGCAAGGCGTTAAATAGGGAAGATTTATGCAAGTTCGATAGTCTATCAAGAAGACTAGAAAACAAGGAATACATTGTGAAGGAACTACAAGCCATATTTCGAACTAATACGAGGGAGTATTGGGTAAAGTTATTAAGTGATGCTGATGTTCCGGTTGCACCAATATTAAATTTAGCTGAGGCTTTTCAAAACTTTGGAAATGCTCTAGTATATGAGGAGAGTAATCTGAAATATGTTGGATTTCCTGTGAAATCGGACAATATATCTTTAGGTCATAAAAATAGAGCTCCAAGGTTAGGAGAGCACACTGAAGAGATTTTATTAGAATTAGGTTATACTAGAGAAGATATTCAAGAATTTGTGAAAAGTGACGTTATAGGAGTTTATGACAAAGAAGGTAATAAATAAATTTTTATTGATTTATTCATTTTATAAATATCGTGAGTTCAGAGGGTCCATTTTTTGAAGACTTTAAGGTTGGTCAAAAGTTCAAAAGTAAGGTAGGTAGAACTATAACCGATGTAGATAACATATGGTTCACTTTACTAACAAACAATAGTAATCAAATACACTTTAATAAGGACTATACTGAGAAATATTTTCCAGGGGAACCGTTTAATGGCAGGCTAGTTGTTAATGGATTCTTGACCTTATCTATAGTTGCTGGTTTATTAGTTGAACAAACTAGTCAAAACGGATTTATGTTAGGTATTGAAAACGTGAAATTTCTTCATCCCGTTTTCGCTGGGGATACAATTTATGGTGAAGCCGAAGTTTCAGAAGTGAGAGAGTCGAAAAGTAGACCAGGCTTTGGTATAGTTAAAATAAAAACATGGGGATATATGGCCTAGAAGGAGAGACTGGGAAGGTGAGGTAGTATCGGTTTACATAA
>NZ_QIMI01000017.1:0-20367 GCF_007050195.1 Sulfolobus sp. B1
ACTAAAAAAATACAGAAAAAACACAAACCTAAAAATAGCACTAGGAGAAAGAATATTGAGTCTAAAGGAAGCGATGTTTTATATAAATGAAGGTGTAAATATTTTACAACCTGATATAACTAATATTGGTGGTGTTACGATAGCCAGTAAGGTGGTCAAATTAGCTGAGTCTAATGACGTGGAAATAGCTTTTCATAATGCATTTGGCTCAATTCAAAATGCAGTTTCCTTACAATTAAGTGCAGTTACACCTAACCTATATCTATTAGAGAACTTTTATGACTGGTTCCCCCAGTGGAAAAGAGATCTAGTATTTAACGGAACTCCAGTTGAAAATGGATATGTTAATGTTCCAAACAAACCTGGCATAGGCGTAAGCGTTAATGAAAAGTTAATAGAAGAACTAAGAGCAGAGCCTACTCCACTAGAAGTCAAAGAAGAACCCGTGTGGGTAGTCAAAGGAACGTGGAAGAGTTATGGTGTCTAAAATGGCAGAGATTGTCACTCCCATAATAACGCCTTTCACTAAGGATAATAAAGTTGATAAGGAAATATTGAAGTCTCACGCTGAAAATTTAGTGAGAAAAGGGATAGACGTGTTGTTCGTAAATGGTACTACTGGCTTAGGCCCATCTTTAACCCCAGAGGAGAAGTTGGAAAACTTAAAGGTAATCTATGATGTTACTGATAAGGTGATATTTCAAGTTGGTAGTTTAAATATTGATGATGCCATAAAGTTAGCGACACTAAGTAAGGATTATGATATCGTAGGCATAGCCTCCTATGCTCCTTATTATTATCCAAGACTACCAGAGAAGCATCTAATAAAATATTTCAAGACTCTATGTGAGAAGTCTCCTCATCCAGTGTATTTATATAATTACCCAGCCGCAACTGGAAAAGATATTGATGGTAAAATCGCTAAAGAGATCGGATGCATATCTGGAGTAAAGGATACTAATGATAACCTAATCCACTCACTAGATTATAAGAGATTTAATCCAAATATGATAGTGTATAATGGCTCAGATATGCTAATTGCTACGGCTATCTCCACAGGCTTAAATGGCAGTGTAACAGCTGCCTCTAATTATTTGCCAGAGGTCACATTAACTATTAAGAAACTGGCTAGCGAGAAGAGGATTGATGAGGCAATAAAAATCCAATTTGTTCTTGATGAGGTAGTTGAGATATCTAGAGCTTTTGGAAGTCTATCGGCAAATTATATTTTAACAAAGTATTTCCAAGGATACGATGTAGGTTATCCTAGACCTCCTATATTCCCATTAACCACCGAGGAAGAAAGTGAGCTAATTAGGAAAGTTTCAACGTTAAAAACTAAGCTTATAGAGCTGAAAGTGATAAAAGAATAACTATGGTTGATATAGTAACATTAGGAGAGCCTCTCATTCAATTCAATTCTTTTACTTTAGGTCCACTAAGGTTTGTAAATTATTTTGAGAAGCATGTAGCAGGCTCTGAATTAAACTTTTGCATTGCTGTTATAAGAAATCATTTAAGCTGTGGGCTAATAGCTAAAGTGGGTAATGATGAGTTTGGCAGGAATATTATAGAATATGCTAGATCACAAGGGGTTGATGTGTCACATATTAAGGTAGATGAGTCCTTTACTGGCATATACTTTGTCCAGAGAGGATATCCAATACCAACTAAAAGTGAATTGATTTACTATAGAAAGGGGAGTGCAGGTAGCAAACTTTCTCCCGATGATATAAATGAAGATTACGTAAAGTCAGCTTCCTTAGTTCATTCTAGCGGAATAACATTAGCTATTAGTGATAATTCGAGAGACGCAGTATTTAAGGCATTCGAGTTAGGAAAGAAAAGAAGTTTTGATACTAATATTAGGCTTAAGCTGTGGTCTGCAGATAAGGCTAAGGAAACTATTCTTGAGCTATTGAAGAAGTTTGATATAGAAGTTTTAATAACTGACCCTGACGATACTAAAATCCTCTTAGATATTAGGGACCCCGATGAAGCTTACAAGAAGTATAAGGAATTAGGTGTTAAGGTTTTATTATATAAACTAGGTTCTAAGGGTGCTATAGCCTTTAAAGACGATATAAAAGTGTTCAGAGAAGCATATAAAGTTCCAGTGGAAGATCCTACTGGTGCCGGGGATGCTATGGCCGGTACTTTTGTCTCACTTCACCTTAAAGGTAAAGATATAGAATATTCTCTTGAACATGGTATAGTGGCTTCAACCCTTGTAGTAACGGTTAGAGGGGATAACGAAATTACGCCGACAACTGAGGACGTAGAAAGATTTTTAAAAGAGTTTTAGATGTAAAGGTTAATGCTTAAATTTTTGTTTAGAAATAATTTAGAATATGGAAAAAACTTCTCTAGCGATAAAGTCTAAAGAGCTTAGCGATATATATGAAGTCAAGGATGGTATTCCTTATTTTAAGACCTATCTAGCTGGACAATGGATAGGTGGAGACGAATGGCAGGACGTTGTAAGTCCAATAGATTTGAATTTGATTGCTAAGGTACCTAAAATTAGTTGGAATCAAATAGATAATACGCTGGAAGTAATTTACAAGAAAGGAAAATGGAGCATAAGGGATACTCCAGGAGAGAAGAGGCTAAAAATCTTTGATAGAATGGCCTCGTTAATTGAAAAATTTAGAGATGATTTCGTGAATGCCTTAATGATTAATAATGGCAAAACCAGAGCTTCAGCAGATGGTGAAGTTAACGCTGCGATAGAGAGACTATCAAGAGCTGACCTTGATGTGAGAGAGACTAGAGGAGACTATGTACCGGGTGATTGGAGTTCTGAAACATTGGAAACAGAAGCAATAGTAAGGAGAGAGCCGATTGGTGTAGTTCTCTCTATAGTTCCTTTCAATTATCCATTATTTGATACTGTAAATAAGATAGTTTATACTACAGTTATAGGTAATGCTATACTGTTAAAGCCACCATCTTCAACGCCAATTCCCATGCTAATGTTAGGTAAAGTGATGGAGTTAGCTGGTTTTCCTAAAGACTCTTTTGCAATACTAACTGTACCTGGGAAAGAAATGAATAATATAGTTGCGGATAAAAGAATACAAGCTATTTCTTTGACTGGCAGCACTGAAACTGGCGAAGTGGTAATAAAAAATGCCGGTATTAAACAATTCATAATGGAATTAGGTGGAGGGGATCCAGCAATAGTTTTAAGTGATGCGGACCTAGCTTGGGCTGCTCAAAGAATAGTTAGTGGTATAATCAGTTATACAGGTCAAAGATGTGATTCGATAAAAATAGTCTTAGTGGAAGAAGAAGTTTACGATACTCTGAAGGACTTGTTAGTAAAGGAAATGGAAAAAACTGTCAGAGTAGGAGATCCTAGAGAACCCACTACTACTGTTGGACCAATAATAGATCCTAAAACGGCTGATGAGTGGGAAAATGGAATTAAAGATGCTGTGGAGAAAGGAGGTAAAATATTATTTGGAGGCAAAAGATTAGGACCAACTTATATTGAACCAGCCCTTATTGAGGTTCCAAAAGATTCATTAAAGAATATCTATTTATATAACAAAGAGGTCTTTGCTTCTGTAGCTCTTTTAATTAAAATAAAGAACATTGATGAGGCTATAGAGATCTCGAATTCGAGGAGATATGGTCTTGATGCAGCAATATTTGGCAAAGATATTAACAAGATAAGAAAATTGCAAAGATTCTTAGAGGTAGGAGCAATATATATTAACGATTACCCAAGACATGGAATAGGCTACTTCCCATTTGGAGGTAGAAAGGATTCCGGTATTGGAAGAGAAGGTATTGGTTATACTATTCAATACGTTACTGCGTATAAGTCAATAGTCTATAATTATAAGGGTAAAGGTATTTGGGAATATTTGTAATAATTAACCATGATAATTTATAAGATACGAAGCCTAATTTTTTATTAAGTTGTATGGGTTTTCCATACTTCAATTAATTATTTTGATGCTTTTAGTCGCTTTAGCCTCTGATCTAATGTCTAAAGGTACAATCGAACTCGAAAAGAGGTTCGGTAAAGGTATAACGGGCGGAGTAATTTTAGGCATCATCAATGCCTTGCCAGAAACCATTATTGTAACCGAGGCATTACTAAATGGTTTTTATGAGGTGGCATTAGGTTCAGCGTTGGGAGGTAACATATTGCTATTTACTTTAGGCCTTGGGGTAGTGTCAATTGTCTATTACATTAAATATAGATCGAAAGTTATACAGCTAGAGGGGGAAATAAATATAGAGTACTACTCACTAGTGGTTGCTACGTTAGTCTTATTAATTTCTATAATTTATGGGAAGCTTAACATATATTTATCATTATGTCTACTATTCATCTACGCATTTTATGTTTTCAAAAGATATAAAAATTATTCCAGTAGACGAGATTCGTTTTCAAAAAATAATGTAAAGAGAGGTATAATATATTTACTAATAGGCGGATTTTTACTAATTTTTATTACGAAATATTTCATAATATCAGTAATTAATACTGCTGAGATATTAGGGGTTCCAACATTTTTAATAACAGTACTTCTAACACCTCTTGCAGGAGAGCTTGGGGAAAACCTAATTGCGGTAAAGTTAATTTCAAGCTCACCTTCAGATGCAACAACTGCCATAATCAACTTCATGGGTAGTAAGCTGGAAAACATGACGCTTTTGCTGAGCATTATTGGGATTAGTCAAACCATCAGTTTACGTTCTTCCGTATTGGAATTAATAATGATTTTATTCGCAACGATAATTTTCCTTGGAATATTGAAAGATAGAAATATTAAAATAAATGAGGGCATATCATTATTTCTCATATATACTATTTTAATCGCAATATTGATAAAATTTTCAGCTTAAAGGAATTTCTTCACATTTCAGATACGGTCGCTTTCTTCATTCAAGGATGCATAATATGTTTTTTAGATATATATTTTTTCATCCTTATGCAAAAGAATGTAATTATCGTAAGCTCTTATCTCATTTAGGAGGGACGCATTATATAGAAAAATAAGTACATGAGCTATACTTAAATATTAATTTAAATATCATATACGTAATGGTTCATGCTTGTACGAGAGACTGCTATGATACTTGCATATTTGATGATAGTCATAAACCTCTGGATATTTTTCCTTTTCAAGGATTCACGTGTTCTAGGGGAATTGCAGATTTGAAAAGA
Organism: Sulfolobus sp. B1; assembly: GCF_007050195.1. Classification (NCBI taxonomy): domain Archaea; kingdom Thermoproteati; phylum Thermoproteota; class Thermoprotei; order Sulfolobales; family Sulfolobaceae; genus Sulfolobus; species Sulfolobus sp. B1. The sequence goes on from NZ_QIMI01000017.1 coordinate 5,189, forward strand.
AATGATAAAAACAGAATAACCTCAGCTTTGATTGAGGGTAAAGAAGTTAGTATAGATGAAGCTATTGATTACGTGGTAAAAGAGATAAGAAAAAGAAGGAGAGATCAAATAGTTCATGTAGAATACGATGGTAATCAAGGACTTCTAACATGGTACTTTCCAGCTAGGCTCTGGAATGTAATGCAGACTGCGTCAATTGATTATTCAATATGCAGCGCCGAGGGGCATGAAGCAATAAAATCACATTACGGGAACTCAGTTGGCGCTTTGCCGGAAGATTTCGTTAAGTTCAATTCCTTTGTGATTTGGGGAAGTGAAACAGTATTTAGTTTTATCCATGGTTGGAGTCTAATCAAGGATAAGTATAAAATCGTAATAGATGTTAGGATGAGTGAGACTGCAAAGAGAAGTGAGGAGCATTATATAGTAAGACCAGGGTCTGATGTATACTTAGCTGTAGGTATAATTAAGGCACTATTCATAAGGGGGTTAGCTGATACTTCTCTCTTAGACTACCCAGAAAAACTAAAGGAGTATGTCAATAGTTTCGATGACGAAGAAATAATTCAAAGAACTGGTCTAAGTAGGGAAAGTATAGAACATCTTGCAGAGTTTTACTATAATAAAAAGCCTTTAACGATTATAGGTTTTGCTTTAGGTAGGTCTTTAAATGGTGGAGATGCGATCTCGATGATATCTTTAATACCAGCTTTATTAGGTATGAGAAACGGTTTTTATTATGCAAACTCTCAAGGTTTAGGGATAAATTTCAAATATTTAAGGGGGTTACATAAATACTCCCCATCTAGAATAGTTAAGATGGCTGAGGTAGGAAAAGAAATAGAGGAGGAGAAAATAAGTTTTATGTTTGTATGGAACTCGAATCCCCTTCACTCCTTACCAATGTCTGATAGGATTTATGAAGCAGTTGAAGAGGGTAAATTATTTCTGGTTGTCCATGATCCCTTTTGGTCTGAGACAGCTAAAATAGCAAACGTAGTTTTACCTGCTCCTACTTATTTAGAGAAGGAAGACGTAGTTTATAGTTATTGGCATAACTATCTAGTATATAATAGGCCAATGTTCCCTAAGAGAGGCATATCTGAAGTTGAGCTCATGAGGAAATTAGCTAAAAAGCTAGAAATATATGATGATCTAGTATATGAAAATGAGTTTAAGGCTATAGAATATGCGACAGGAGTTGATATAAACGAATTAAAAGCTAAGGGATATGTTAAGCTCTCTGTCAAGTACCCTAATAGTAAGATAAGGGTAGAGCCTTTGCCAGATAAGGATAAATTAGTAATTCCTAAAGATTATGTAATAGTTTTTTCGTCCCATCCAAATTATACAAATAGTCAGTTTAAGGAAACTTACGGAGATAAGCAGTGTTTAATCTATAACTCAGAAGTAGAGGGCGAGGGCTATATAATAAGCAAGTATGGTAGAGTAAAAGTTAAGTTTAAGGTAGATAGTTCATTACCTAAAGGATTACTATTCACTTTTAAGTCAAATTTAATAGGAATTGATGGAGTTCCGTTAAACTCTATTATAGGTGACAGATTTGGAAAATTTGGAAATACTCCAATAATTAATTCAGATGGTATAAAAATTTATAAAAAATAATAATCTTTATTCTGGTGGAATTTCCTTAAAAGCTAAACTTATATCAATACCCTTTCTCTTATTACTTATTTTTGCAATGTGATAAATTAGGAAGCTTACAATTAAGGTTCATATTACGAAACTTGTAGTTATTAAATTAGGAGTATTGTTGGCTTGCATAAATCCAAAATCTGGATTTGTAGCAGCTATGTACGTTAAATACGCGAAGTATCCTGCAGATACGATTCCAGCTATTGTTAATAAATGGTTTCTATCCTTATATCCCACTTTAACGCCTGCTACACTGACGATAAGGAAGTACAAACTTCCAAGTATGGTAGCTCCATATAAAGCTAAGGCTGCAGATAACGAGAACACTGGAATTAACAATAACCCAAGAGTTAAGCCTAAGTCTAGTACATGGGCAAAAACTGGAGACCCGTTTTTATTAACATTACTAAACTTTTCCGGTAAGACTCTGTCAAAAGATAAGGCGAATACGTATCTAGAAAATACTATTACTCCATATGCTAAAATGTAAATATTCCAAGCAATTAATCCTAAACCAATTATCCATTGCAATATTGGATTTGATGCTACTGCTATGGAAGCTGTCCAGAAGTTATAAATGACAGTTGGATATGCTTGTAGGTTAAAACTATATCCACCTACTACGTCCATTTCTAAGAAAGCTCCTGTCACGAGTAGTCCGGTCATTATTAACGCTATGGGTAGGTTCCACTTTAATACCTTTTTACCTTTGAATTCTGCTGATACTGCGGGTCCTGCCTGCATCCATGGATAGGTATATAGAGCGAAGAACGGTAAAAGGAAGAGCGTAGCTGTTATTGAGATAGATGGAGGTAAGAAAGATTGCTTAGTTGACGGTATACTAACGTTTAAGTTATTAGCTGATATAAAGGTGGATATTTTAGAGTAAAAGTCTCCGGCATTAACACCTAATACTATCATAGCTAACACAAGGCTAAATATTGAAAATATTCCTAGAACTGTTACTATATGATATCCCCATTTTGCTTTGAAAATATTCATCAGTATTATTATTATAAAAACTAGTGCTGATATTCCGTATATTATTAAGTTTTGAGTAAGAGTTGGTGTAGTTACGTAAGGATTAACTATTACGTTGTTGGCTATGTATAGGAGCGAGGTGGAATGCTGATACTCTCCGATAACTGTTAATACTGTGTTTATCGCTGAAGAAGTGAAGAATGCTATTAAGGCGAAGTATGCAGTTGATTCTATCATTAGTGCCATAGCCATAGCTGACCCTAGTCCTCCATTTAAGTTTCTTGAAATCCATACGTAATCTCCTCCAGTTCTAGGCACTTTGGTATTCAAGTAAACATAAACTATCAACTGGGGAATTGCGAATAGAAAACCTATTAATGACGCTAGCCACAATACTCCACCGGGTTGAATATACGGGGATATGGATTCAAAGAGGGCAACCCCAGCCGACATATTCCCTATGTTTAAAGCTACTGCATCTAACGTTGATACATTCTTTACTAACCCAGAGGTTTCTCTTACAAATACAGTTGATCTTCCACTCACGACTATTCTTTTGATAGCGAGTATTTAAATTTACTTGTGTATAGCAAAGTATAATCGTAGTTTGGGCTATTGTTTTTACTTAAATAAGTAAATAACCAGTTGTTAATAAATGTTATGCTCAAACTTACCAATAGCCGTAAGATTCTAAAGAATTGGTTTTAAGAGGAGGAATTATATATTAGTTTTGAGTTAGAAACATAATGGATAATGAAAAAAGAGTTCGCATAATTGGTAGTATAATCTTATTACATTTAATTATATTCACATTAAAGTACCATAAAGTTAGTGGAACATCGTGTCCATATGCTTGGGTTTTACCTATTTTATTTGTTAATGATGATAATTACGATATACTAAATTCAAAATGCAGATATAATGTAGTGAAACTCTTAGAGTTATTAGTAAAAAACGGTGGACAAGTTAAGATAGAAACACTTGCATCTGAACTTAATGTTAGCAGGAAGGTCGTAAAAAATTACATTCTAAAATTGGAAAAGAACGGTCTAGTAAAAAGGTTGGATAGAGAAACTTGTGCTATAACTGAATTAGGTGAAAGGGTTTTAAATGATATAAAGTCAAAAGGGTTTTAGAGTATATATTTATTTTTGTTCTTCCCTAGTTGGATATACCTCAGATGGTATTACAAAAGTAGTAGTATTAGGGCCAAAGTCTATAAAGAAGAACGAAAAGGCGTATATTAAGAAAGCTATTTCTGCCGGTACTAGTAATCCAGTGACTTTAGTCCCGCTTACGACTAGCATGAGAGCTACAATCGTGTAGATTACACTCATTAGTATAAACCCTTGAACTTGTATTAGCTTCCTTCCCAATCTATCCATCAAAGCTACTGCTGTAAAATACCCAAAAAACCCGACCATGTATGGTAGTCCTTGTTCTAAAATAAGATTAGGCAAAGAAGATGGCTTACCTAATATTAACTGAGTTATTGTACCTGAGTAAATTCCAGTGCCATAAAACGCTATATCTAATATAAACCATGGAATTGCAGTACCGATTAAAGTGATCCAGTATTTAGAGATAAACTCTTTAACCGATAAGGGCTTCGATACTACAGTTTTGTTATTTTCTATTTTTGCACCTAAGAATTCTGCAGCCTTCTTAGCGTTTTCCGCATCTCCTTTAGCCAGTAAAGAATATCTAGGAGTTTCAGGTGTTTTCCTCCTCAGATATATTACTGTCAAAGCTGGAATTGCACCTATACCAGCCATAATTCTCCAAGACAGATCTAACGGAAAAGCCAACGTGGCTCCTATTCCAACTGCCACAGCTGCTAACGAACCCAATCCTTGATTAGCGAAAACCAAGGCAACTAATTTTCCTCTGTCTTTAACGTTAGCGTACTCACTCATTATTGTTGCAGAAATTGGATAATCTCCTCCTATTCCTAATCCCATTATAGACCGAAATGCAATTAGCCAATATATATTAGGAGCTAATGCCGATAACAAAGCACCTATAGCCATTAATGTCGCTTCTACTCCGTATATCGCCTTCCTCCCTAAAATATCGCCCAAAAAACCAAATACCAATTGACCTATGATCGCAGTAATTAAAGCCGAGGAAGCCAACAAACCAGTTGTAAAGTCATTTAATGGAAAATTAGGACTATTTAAGTATTTAAAAACATCTAAAATTGCACTAATTATGAAAAGATCGTAAGCATCAGTAAAAAACCCCATACCGGATGTGTACCAAACCTTTATGTGGTTAAAGGAAAGCTTTATGGAATCTAAAGAAGCAAAGGGATTTTGGTAATTTTTGCCCATTTCTAATTCCTCGAGTTCATGTATGTTGCACAGAATTATATACTTAACCTATAGACTAAATATAGACTATTGTCAACTATATATTTTATATAGTTACCTTGCATGCTTAAACTTTTGTAATTATGGTATAGAGTTAGCTACTCCTATTTAATCTCATCAATAGGAGAGCTACTATTACCAATATAGACGATATAAGTAAAGAGTATATTAGAGCTAAAGAATTTATGTTGAATCCCAAATTTCTTGATAAAAGGACATAGTTTGATGGTTTACTAATGTAAAAGAAAGTATAGCCGTCAATGAAAATGCTTGATGTGTCAATCACGTCAAATTTTCCTTTAAGTAAATATATACCTTTGTGTGTAAAGTAGTTGATTAGACCTATTCTAGGTATATTATTTATAATAATGAAAGTTAAAGTTAAGTTCGAATTCAGAGGATCTATAGGAAATATTGTTATTGTATCATTTTGTATAACACTACCGTATGTTGTATTGAAGATAACCAAGCTATAGTTTGGAGTATATAATGAGCCTAAAACGCTAAATGGAGTTTCTACTCCTTCATTAGTTATTACAAAATATCCTAGCTTCTTAACATAAGGATAAACATAATATCCGCTTTTATTATAAGTATAAATTGTAATTCCATTATCATATATCATTGATAATTGAGCTACCGGAACTCCATTAATCCCCTTAATTATCTCTACCACGTAACTTGTGGAGTTATAAATTGTAACCGGCACGTATGTATAATTAAATGGAAATATGGCATAAGTTGGTTTATCAAATTGAGGTAAATTATAGCTCAAAAAACCCTTCACGCTAATATTCTTAATAATAAAATTATGTAAGTTGATAAGTTGCAAAGGAAAGGATTCACTTTCACCAGGTAAAATGGTCTCGTTTATTGAAATTACTGCAGGAACGTTAGCTACGATAATTGTAATCCTTAACTGATTTAGATAGGGAATCGGTAACATTAAACTTATACCATTTGTTTCAAATCCAGACCATATTACGTATTTGCCTTGCAAAACTACTGCAAATATGTTAGGTAAATTTGTATTTATTGACAAAGTCCAATTATTCGAAAAGTATGATAAATTTAAAAATCCAGTAAACGTAGTAGTGAAATTTGATGATATTAACTCACTTTGAACTATAGACCTATTTTCAAGAGAGTAAGAGAGGAATATTTTAGAATCTCTAATATAGTATTGTACATAATTTATGTTAAACGTATACGTATTAGAGTTAGCATGCGATATATTAAAATCACTAATAACCGAAATTAGAAAGAATAACAAAACTATAACAACAAATTCCTTAGCATTCATTGCTGATTAGTATAGGCTAAACTAATTTTAAACCTTATCACAATATACTTATCTCATGAAAACAAGTAACGTATTAAGGTATATAACGGGATTTTTAGGATTCCCTAGCTTGATATATGCTATAATATTAATTCTTCAACGAGGTTTAACCTTTCCTCCTAAGCTAATAATTATAGCGGACTTAGGTCTCTTATTCTTTAGCCTCTTGGCTCTAACATATACTTTTACCCAGAAGATACTCATAGAAAAACCTTTTGCTATATTCTTTGCTATAATATTAGTTTATCTAACATTTTATTCATTCTTGCCTATTCAGAATAAGATATTCCTATTAATGGGAGCAATCATAGAAACCCAATTAGCTTCAAGGAGAGGTATAGGAGGCACAATCTATACAATTTTAGACGTATTCATGATGTCGTATTTCGTGTATAACTATCTCCTTTCTTCATCTCTTTTATCGCTGTTAGGGGTTGGATTAACATCATTATCAATTGTCTTAGCTAATAGAGATAGAGGAATAAGACTAATATCTTACGTAACTTTTCCTCTTTCAATCCCATTACTAGTTTTTAGCCTAAGTAGCATACTATTATCATACCCCTTAGGCTTAAATATAGTTGGATTAGCAGTGGGTGTACTATTACTATTATCAGCGATTTTTCCTATTAGGAGTAAGAAAGCTAAGCTAGATCCTTCAATTTTAGTTAAAGATCCTCAAAGATTTAAACAAAATCTGTGTAAAGAAATTAATAAAAGCGATTGTAACAAGTCAATAGAACTTTATAAAAATTATATGATATACATACCGCAAAAATGCATTGAAAAAGTGATTCAATGTTGCGTATTTCAAAATGATATAAACACTTTCCGCCTCATAATTGGGAGTCCCTCTAACGTCCAAATCATCGAAAAATATATTGATAGACTCACTCCAGAAATGTTATATGAATTAGCAATCCAAACTAATAAAGAAAGTTTATTAGAATTAGCATGTAAGAAAGGTTTTTCAAGGGCGTGCTCTAATGAACATAATAGACCTTTGGACATTAATAATTGGGATGAAAAAGTATGGTTAAATAAAGAAATACATGGATATAAGGTTATAGAAATTATGGGTATTGGAGGAACTAGCTACGTCCTAAAGGGGGAGAGAGAAGGAAAATTATTTGCGTTAAAAATACCATTGCCCAAATATCTAAACAACATCGTTGATATAGTAGGAGAATCTTCTAAACTCATTGAATTATCTAGCAAATCACTTAACATTGTAAGGCTATTTGCCATTTATGCTGATCAAAATGATATTAAATCTATATTATCTGGCGATTATGAATATTATGTAACCAGACCACCACTTCTTGTGGTAGAACTCATGGAGGGTGGGTCTATAGATAGTTTAATAAGAAATCCTAACTTGATAAAGGATATATATTGGAAAAAGCTAGTGATCTTAGTATCTGCAAAGATGGCTGAAGCGTTAGAAATTGTACATTCAGAAGGTTACGTTCATTGTGATGTAAAACCACAAAATATATTGTTCAGTGAAAAGCTCCCCTCAGATTTAAAATCTGCTTATGAAAGAATAAGGGGAAATAACATATTAGTAAAATTAGCTGATTTAGGCTCTGCAGTAAGGGCTGGACAAAAACCGTTTAGTTATACTCCTGCTTATACTCCCTTCGACCTAATTAAAGCTTCAGTACATGGTGGTGTATCTCCTACAGTAGATGTATACTCTCTTGGCGCAACAATATATAAGTTGCTCACTTTAAGTTCTTTAAATAGTCCAGAGATGATAAAAGCTATGGAAAAATATGAGTTAAATAAGGATGAGAATCTCTTAGACTACAAATTATATGACATTAGGAGATTAAATATATTAAAAAGATACATAGATAGTGATATAGCTAACTTCATAATAACAATGGTTGATCCGGATCCTTCTAAAAGACCTACTAGCAAGGAGGTAAAAGAATTCTTTTACTCTAAAGCTTAATCCACAGTTAAGTACTTTTCTATAACTAAAGATCCTATTATCAGCATTATTATTCCAAACGCTACTAGGTATAACAAATATAATGGATTAGGCGGATCTCCGAATAGTAACGCATCTCTGCCTAATTCTGCTGCATAGGTTAAAGGATTGCCATTACTTATTGTTTTTAGCCAAGAGGGAAAGAATGCCTCTGGAAATAATGCAGTACTTGAAAACATTAAAGGTAGATTCAATAAGTTCGACACTACACCAGGCGCCTGCCAATCTGAGGTATTAGCGGTAATAATTCCGTAAAGTGAAGAGAATCCTATACCAAGGAATACTAAGCCTATTAACCACTCTACGAGTCCTATCCAATCTATATTATATGCTACACCTAATGCTAGACTCGCTATTATCATTATTGGAACTTGTATTAGCCCTCTAGTCATACCTCCTAACACTTTAGCATAGAATATAGCCGACTTCCTTGTTGGTGTTATTAAGATCCTCCTTAAATACCCCAGCCTTTTATCTTGAATTAGACTCATTGAGCTGAATGAACCTACCATCATCATTGATACTGATAACTCCCCCGGCACTATGAAGGCTATGTAATCATTAGTGTGAAAGAAGGTTTGTAAAAACTCTTTAGGTACTTGTGAAAAGCTACTACCGAAGAATACTATCCACATTATTGGCTGAGCCAATATCATTATCCACATGTATCTACTTCTAAAGAACCTTTTCATCTCTCTCTCATAGAGAGCTATAACCTTATCTATCATCTTCTAGCCCTCCTTATTGTCATATAAAATCTTCTAGCATCAAACTCTCCTTCATCTATTGTAGTTCCAGTTAAGGATAGGAATACAGTATCTAAACTAGTCTTATATAATCTTATCGATTTTAGTTTAACGTCAGATATTTCTCTAATAACTTCTGGTAAAACATTTTCAGCATTTTTTGTCCTAATCCTAAGCTTACCGTTGTTTGCTATCACCTCTCCAAATTTCTGTATTTTACTAAGGTTGATAGTTGTTCCTTCATATTCTATCTCGATGATGTCTGAACCATATTTTTCCTTTAGGTCATTAGGACTCCCTATAGCTATGATTTTTCCCTTATTGATTATAGCTATTCTCTCACAAAGAGAATCAGCCTCTTCCATATAATGAGTAGTAAGTAAAACACTAACTTGAAAGTCCTTATTTATTTGCCTTATTATATCCCACAACGCCTTCCTAGTTGAGACATCTAAACCGATTGTTGGCTCATCCATAAAGATGACTTCCGGAGAATTAAGTAAAGCCAAAGATATCTCCAATTTTTTTCTCATGCCAGTTGAGAATTTACCTACCTGTTTATCCTTAAATTCATAAATACCAAAGTATTTTAATAATTCAGATGCCCTATCTTTCCAATCTTTTAAACCCTCTAATTTAGCCTGTAACTCTAAATTCTCCCATGCTGTTAAGTCATCATCCACTATGACTTCTGCTGCTATCCAACCTATTCTCTTCTTTACCTCTACTGGTTCCCTGACCACATCGAACCCAGCTACGATAGCCTTACCAGATGTAGGTTTGGTTAGCCCAGTAAGAATTTTTATCGTAGTGGTCTTTCCAGCACCATTAGGTCCTAAAAGCCCAAATACTTCTCCCCTCCTCACTTCAAAATTAATGTGATCCAATGCGATAATATCCCCATAATTCTTAGTTAAATCTTGAACAAGTATCGCAAAATCCATGAACATAAGATATATCTTTAAATTAAAAAGATTTTCGATTTCGATATCGATTACTTTACCACTAAGACTGGAACATTAGCTTTAGAAACAAGCTCACTCGACACACTTCCCAATATCGCTTTTTTAATACCCGTAAGACCTCTACTTCCAGAAACTATTAAATCACAACCAATATTATTGCAATATTGAATTAATGCTTCTGCTACCTCATTACTTTCGAGTATTTTAGAAACTACTCTATATCCTTCTAACTCCTTAATTACTTCGTTTTGCATCTCTGAAGCCTTCTTCTCACTTTCAATTATTACTTGTTCTGGACTTTTAGGTGCTTCTTTGATTACTGTAACTAGATGTATTTCGTCATCAGATTTAATTAATCTTATAACAAAAAACAACGCCTTTTTCGATCTATCTGATCCATCAAACGCTACTACAACTTTCACATTGTTAATATATAACTAATAGATTTTTAAATATAACTCTCAACAATATTAAAAAGTTTAAAATATAGACGTAGAGGAATAGAAATTACCTACTAACAACTTTTTTAAGATACTCATCTATAGTAATAACTTTATTGTTCTCATCAACTACCAACGATCCAGGATTACCCTTGCTAGCCTTTAAGGCATACCACACTACAGTTAAAACTCCAAATGACGCAAGGGAAAAGATTTGAACCATATCCATTGATAATATTGACTGAATGTCTCCCCATGAATTAATAAGAGTAGCTATTACTGGGATTATTACATATCCTAATTTCAAGTTACCTATTCTCCAGTAGAAAATAGGTGCACCAAATCCATCAAATATTCTTCCTAATAACCACAATATTCCCTCAACAGCAGCTATCTCATTAAGAGCACTCTGAAAACCTAAAAGATTTATTGAAACGATAGTTATTACACCGGTCGCAACACCGGCTATGACGGTTGCGAATAAGGGCTCTCCTTTTTGATTCAACCTTCTAAAAATAGACGGTGCTGCATTCTCTCTAGCTAAGTTATATAATATTCTTGCTGAGCCCACTGTAGTGCCTATATTAGATGAAAGAAGACTATTTATAGATAAGATTAGTGAAATAAACAAGGCTATACTACCATATCTTATCATTTCTACAAATAATGGTTGAGGAGTACTAGTTATATTAGTTAGGGCTCCAGACCATAATGCGATTATACCATAAGTTCCTAGAAACATTGAAGCCCCACCTATTATCAACGCAAGCCACATACCTTTCGTTACATTTTTATGAGGGTCTTTCGTCTCCTCTCCTAAGTAAGTTGAAGCTCCTGCACCCGATATACTTACTGTGGTTAAAACGAATGCTGTGGCTAAGTCTCCGGGGCTTCTAAACTTTGGCAAGAAGTAGTCTAGATGAAATCCATTGGATAACGACAGTAGAAATAATACTATCAGTAATATAGCTTCAGCTGTAGCACTAATAGTCACAATATATCCTAGTAATTTTCTAATGTCTATCAGCGAGGCAATAGTCGGATATATTACTGCTAAAAATAGGGATAGGTATAAAACCCAAGTAGGAATATGAATATTCAGTAAATTAGACGTGACCGATAATATTGAATATATTGCTATAACATTTACCGCATTAAGTAATATATAAGCTACTGCTTCAGTTAATGCTTCGAGAAATGCAAACTTTTTACTTCTCCAAGCCCCATAATTGAAAGTATAATAACCTCCCGCTGACGCAATCTTTCTAGTGTACATTGATAACGTATAAATCCATAGAGCACTAGCAACTAGAGACAAGAAGGTAGTGAATACCACTGAAGAACCTGCATAGGCAATAGCTGCAGTAGTAGTTGAGACAACACTACCGAGCGGTGCTGTTACAGCCATAGCTTGAGCATAATTCTCCTTAAAAGACAACGCTGCCTTCTTGAGGTCCATATAACTTCCCTTTAAGCTTTTCTGTCCTAAAAGTTTAAAAAACTTTCCTAAATTAAGGTGAGGAGTTTCATAAAAGCTTAAAAGATGTTCCCTTAAAAAATATTAAATTAAGCTTATAGGAATAAAAGAAAGATATTATTATTCAAGGGATAATGCAGAACATCTATCAAAAGTACATCATTTTAAACAAAAACTATTTATTTAATTTAGCAATAAGCTCAATATTTTTCTTTAAATCTTCGAATCGTATTTTCATTTCAGGTGGCATAGGTTTCTTAGGAACTATTGAATTTACAATCTCTAGAGCCTTAAGGCTTTTTTCAATCGCTAACTTTTCGTTCTTATAAGAATCATAATATGCTTCCCTTAGCAACCTTAATGCCTCTCTCCACTTTTTTACATCTTCCTCAGTTAATATACCTTCCTTAACGTGATACATTACTATATCACTATCAACTAATGGTGCTTCATTATCTATAATCTTCCATAAAATGCTCTTAAGCTCACTCATACGTAGTAAGTTCATATTAAAAATAGAATAAAAATTTTTACGTGTATCTTAACGAAGTACTCTGTTGTGATTCATAAGGACCGAATTTTTGAGCAAACTTTAGCATAATACTTACTCCCGCATTTCTAACGTTTAATAAAGTTTTTATGAATTCATTTGCTGTCAAATTTTCCACAAACAAAGGTCTTGATATCTGTATAGCATTAGGCACTTCTTGATTGGGTGGTATTGCTACGAAGTCTACACCATATCTTAAAGCCTCTAATTGGAGATCTATTAAAAACTTTATTCTCTCCTCTTTTTTCATAGACATCAATGAGGATATATGAGTAGGATGTATTGCTATTCCCATAGCTATCACATAAAATTTTGAATTCTCGTTAATTCTTATTACGCTTAGGGCCGGTCCACCTTGAGGGGGAGCAACCAAAACGTGAAAATATTCTTTAGCTTGCGGAGGCCTATTGACGGATAAGCCTAATTCCTTTATCCACTCTTCTACCTGTTTATCAGCAGATTTATCAAACATAATCTTCTCTCCTCACTTCATTATCTCCGACACCGCTATCTATATATTTTTTCACATTCATACAAGCGATCGTCATAGCTCTTTTCATTACTTCATCATTTCCATAAGCTCCAGCAGTATGTAAAGTCCCTGTAAAATTATCTAACTCCCAAAGCTTAGTATTGAAGAAATCTTCCTTTCCGTTCTTTCTCCAAAACACATCAGTACCAAATCTGACATCAGGTCTTTCCCTCAAAAGTTTATAAATTCCCTCCTCATCTACTGTTTCTCCTCTTCCTACGTTGACTATTATCGTTTTTGGTTTAACGTTCTTTAGTAATTCATAGTTAAGTAAACTTTTAGTTTGCTTATTTAGTGGCAACGTATCAACTATTATATCAGCTTCATTAATCTTTTGCCTTAACATCGAAATAGTATGTTTCTCGTCAAACCATTCAGGCTTCTTAAACGACCTCGATATTCCTACTACGTAATTTCTGAAAGCTGACTTCCCAATTCTAGCAACTTCTGAGCCTATACCACCTCCACCTAATATTAATAACGTTTTACCGGTAACTTCATAAACAATAGTCCTCTTTTTAGTCCCTACACCTTTAGCTAATGCTAATATTAACCCCCATGTATGTTCAGCTACCGATAATGCGTAAGCTCCAGCATTAGAAAACACTTTAACGTTTTGAGGAAGTATAGAAAAATCTAAGTCATCCACGCCAGCTGAAAAAGTCTGTATTACCTTTATATTAGGCATCTTGCTTATTAAGTCTTTATTTACTCTACTAGGCCACGTCAATAATATCTCTGCCTCCCTAAAATCATTATCAGTCAAGTTTTCGTCTTTAACATTAATTACCTTCTTACACTCTTCCGGAACTTTCTCCGTTGATATGATCCTCATAATTTTTTATATTACCTAAAGATTATTAGCTTAATGGTTGAAAAAAGTGAGGAAAAAGACAAGGAATTGAAGAGAGTTATTAGATTTAGAGAATTGTTCTTCATATCGTTTGGAGGTCAAGGGCCATTAATCTCGTTATTAACTTTTGGCACTGTTATGATCTTTTATGCCGGGTTACTATCAACATTTGCCATGATTGGAGCAACGATAGTTGTTTTAATGAACGGTCTCGTTATTTACTTCTTATCTAAGAGATTTACAAGATCGGGTGGGTATTATACTTATGCCTTTCATGGTTTAACGGAAAAACTAGGACTTTCTACTGGTTGGAACTATATAATTTACGCTTTTGCATACGGTGGCACATTACTTGCTGGAAGTGCTTACATAATATACTTGATGACTGGATTTAGTCCTTTCTACATATCTGTTATTATTGTTATACTAGCCTCAATAATCTTCATGTCTGGAGTCAAAATATCGTCAAAATATGCTATAGGATCTGGAATCGTAGAAATGATAGGAATAGTGTTACTCTCTGTTTTCTTTCTTTATCTATCGAACTTTCATTTTTACTTACCAATCTTTAGCGAAAAAGATATTACAACTAAATTCATTGAAGGTATACTATTTGGTTTAGGTATTCCAACTGGCTATGGTTCGATAACTCCTCTATCCGGTGAGGTAAAGTATGCACAAAAAACTGTTGGTGAGGTTGCAATTTCTGTAATTCTTGTAGGAGGTCTACTATCATCTTTCTTCTTCTATGCTTTAGCCTCGCTAAATTTTACTGGAAATCTTGTTCAATTTCTACTATCTACCTTAAACCTGCCAGAAAGAATAGGAATACTCGTTGTAGCAATAAATGATGGTATGCTAGGAGGAATGGCATATATGTTAGCTTCTTCACGAGTAATCTACGCAATGTCTAAAGATGAACTTTTACCTAAATTCTTCTCTAAAGTCAACAAGGAAAGACCTATATACTCTGAAGCTTTATCCACGGTATTTTTCATTATAGGACTTACCCTATCCAGTTACTTATTAGGCTTATATGGTACTTTTCAAGCATTGGGCGCTCTTGCCGGACTCTTCAACATTTTTATACATATGTCAGCTAACTTTTCACTTTTTAGAATATCCTTAAAGAGATTCATTAAGCGAGTAGGTGAAATAGTGGTGAGCATTTTAGCTATATTAATCTCAGCTTATATATTTCTCTATTCCTTACCGAGTGTAGAAAAGTATGTAGCATACATATTCTTTGGGTGGATAATTTTAGGA
>NZ_QIMI01000177.1:0-2460 GCF_007050195.1 Sulfolobus sp. B1
GAATAGAGGATACGAGGCAATCCTAGAAATAATACCAGAGTATGAGGAAGGGCTTAAAGGAATTGATGGATTCTCCCATATAATTGTTATAGCTCATCTGCACTTATCTACACCTCAAGGTAGTTTGATAATTAAGCCAAAGGGCTTTACTAGGATAGGGCTAAGTATTGATGAACTGCCTGAAGTTGGTATATTTTGTACAGCGTCTCCTAGAAGACCTAATCCAATTGCAGTTAGTATTATGAAGTTAGTGAAAAGGGAAAGAAATCTATTGCACGTTGACGATTGCGATCTATATGATGGTACACCAATTCTTGACATTAAGCCCTTCACCCCAAATAGATGTCCAGAAAATGTGACAATTCCCCAATGGTTAATTAATTTATATAATTTAGCAAAGGAAAGATATGGGATAGATATATTTAAAGTGAAGGTGACGGATAGTGGACTTTCTAATAAACGCTAGTGGTCTTATAGTTGATGATGATCTTTCAATTTTGTTTTTAGGTAAATATAAGACTACTAGCGCAATAAGCTTAGGTGAGGAGCTGAATAGCCTCGGTTATAATGTTAAAATTATAGATTATGTTGTCCCAATAAAACTAGAAAATAATCAAATGATAATCTCTAACGAATTAAATTTAAGTAATGTCAAGGGTGCTGTACAAATCAGATGGTGGGATAAAACTGAGTTAGCTAAATTACCTCTAGTTAAGTTAGGTGACAAGATAAATAGTAAGGTTAAGTATGTTTTAGTGGGAGTTAGTGGTTTAGGAAATAGCGTTTATAAATTCAGTAATAAATGTCCTTGTATCATTTCCTATGCTGATTTAGTAAACAAGGATATATATAATGACGAGGTTTTGAGATTAAGAATGCCCGATGAACTTCTGAATTTATTACCATCAAGTATAAATTATTATATTTTTACATTTAAAAAAGGTGAAGAGAAGATAGGTAAAATTCTAATAAATACAATAATAAATAATAACGTAAAAGAAGTGGAGTGTAACATTCCGTATTGTTCCCTCTCTGATGATTACTGTGCCATCTACTTGAAGAATTTCTTCGATACTATTAACGCTCATGAGATGTGTGACTTACTAGTGATAGGTAAATCATATCTGGAGTATTATTGTATGGATATAAATCAACTGAGGGAAGTATTGGATATTAAGGGTAAACTAATCGAAATTGATAGAGAAGTTAAGAAGAAAAATGCGATAGGCTTAGGTTTGAAATGCTCTAAAGGTCATATCAATTTACTTACCACCATACCTCTTAGACATAAGGTAAGGAGGTGTGTTATCTGTGGTAATGAGACAAAATATGGTTACTTAACTCTTCCAGCATTATCTATGACTAGAAAACTGTCTACCAAGCTTAAGCTATTACCTGCTACCATTTTAAGGCTGTTTATAGATCAGTTATATAATACGGGAATGAAGGATGACGAATTGATCAGCGCTTTTCTCTCAAGTAATTCAAAATTTGAGAAATTCATAACTGATCTCTTCTCTTAATCATTGAACCCTCTACTATCTTTTTAGTTAATTTATTCTTGGGATTTTCAATTATTTCATTGATATTACCACTCTCTACTATCTTACCTTGGCTTATTATAATTACCTCTTTGCTCATCTTGTACGCTACCAATAAATCGTGCGTTATGAGAAGTATTCGTGAGTTAAATTTTTTCTTATATTCATTTAAAACTCTTAATACTCTTAATTGAGATATTACGTCAAGTGAAGACGTAGGCTCATCTGCAATAATATATTTAGGTTTAGGTAATAACGCTATTAAAATCAATATTCTCTGTATTTCTCCTCCAGAAAGCTGATAAGGATACCTATTTAAGAGGTCTTGACTAAGACCTAAATTATCCATTAAATATTTTAATTCGTCCACATTTACGCTAATATTATTAGCTCTACATATCAATTTTATATGATCAGTTATTTTCCTTACGGGGTTTAGATATGTATATGATCCACCTTGAGGAATATAGGAGATCACTTTCCATCTCAGATGTTTTATATCCGATTCTATTACGTTTACGTCATCAATGAATATCTTTCCACTGACTCTAGAAATTGGAGGTAATATCTTTAATATAGCCTTACCTATTGTAGTCTTCCCACTGCCTGATGGACCCAATATGGCTATTGAATCATCTAAGTTAAAACTCACTCCTTTAATTACGTGAAGGCTATCATAATATACATTTAAATTATCTAAAATAATCGGCAAGTATATCACCAAAAGGCTCTCAATAGCTTAGCTGATAGTGTAGATATATTATAATTTCTCTCAAGGTCTAAGATTATCAATAAAAATGACATGTCTAAAAGAATGAGGAAAGCTAAAGGTGGTAAAATCCACCAGATCCATGCATTCGTGTATATTACTCTAGGAGTATCGATTGCAACTCTTATTAAATATCCCCAACTAGGAACA
>NZ_QIMI01000178.1:0-2425 GCF_007050195.1 Sulfolobus sp. B1
GAACGTGTTTTATGCTGAAGATATTGTAGTTCCTATTTCAAAATTGCCGGAGGCAATAAAGAGACTAAAAGAGATAGGTAATAAATATAATACTAAATTTTATGTAATCTCGCATATTGGAGATGGAAACTTACACCCTAATATTGTGATAGAGGATGAGGAGTTAAGACAAAGAGCCTTTGAGGAAATTGCTAGAATGGCTATAGAACTAGGAGGCTCTGTTAGTGGGGAACATGGAATAGGTGTCCAAAAAGCGAAGTTAATGGCTGAACAATTAATCAAGCATAATGGTTACAGAGTTTTAGATCTTATGTATCAGATTAAGAGGCTAATTGACCCTAATGACATTATGAACCCCAATAAATTTGTAGAATTATCGTATAAGTTAGCCGATTCGTATAAATAAAATTCAAAACTTCATAATTAACACTTTTTATTTAATAGCTTTAATTGTATGTAATATGCAAGATCCGGTATGTAAAATGGAAGTCGAGAATACAACTCCCTTCAAGGTAAACTATAAAGGAATAACATACTATTTCTGCTCTTCTCACTGTTTAGAGGAGTTTAAAAAAGATCCATTAAGGTACGTTAAAAAAGAAGATTTGAATAAAAAGATAGATGTTAAAGTAGTTTATTGTAGACCTTGCAAATACATGGATAGAGCGTTAGACCTAGCAAAGGATATCCTTAGTTACTTTGAGGAGGCTAACGTGGAATTGGTGCAAGGGGATAGGGGAATATTCGATGTTTATATAAATGACGAATTAGTATTTTCGAGGTATAATCAAAAAAGGTTCCCTGACCATCAAGAAATATTACAAGAGATAAGTAAGAGATTACAGAAATCACTTGCCAGCTAATTTAAGGATGTCAGATATAATATTATCTATATTTTTTACATAACTATACTTCAGCCTTATCTGGTCTAGGCTAATCTTATTCTCAGTTAAATACTTTACTAATATATCAGTCGCAATATCAGTTAAAACTTTAACATCAACCTCATATTTTTTCTTTAACTCTCTAACTGCCTCATCTACAGTACAACTCTTAACGTCTTTAGGGGCGGAAAGTCCTTTTAAATCTTTAAATTTCCAGCTCATACTATATACATGTTTTTCCTAGCTTTTAAGGTTAGAATAGACGAGAATTTGTTCGTATATTGAAAATTATGGAAGTTTGTCAAGAATAGATGTGCTAGTAAGAAAATATGATTACCTCCTCAGTTTTGAGGAAGTTTATGCCCAACTCTTTCCTTAGTATATGATTTTCCTCTGGTTATTTTTATTATAAACATTTTTTATCTAGGGCTTATGAGGAGGAAGTTAGAATTAAATCTAAATTCATTTATTATAGATTTTATTCATGATCTCCGTTGAAGAATTAAACGAAGTTTTAAAACAAGAAGAAATATTTAACTTTATAGGTATAAAATTTGAAAAGATAGATAAAGGCTATGCTAAGCTCTCTTTTAATTATAGTGATAGGCTATCAAGAATAGGTGGCATTCTTCATGGAGGTGTAATGTTAACTGCTATAGATTATGCGGGAAGTATGGCAGCCAAATCATTAGATAACGTAAAAGATGAGGTAACAGCAGAATTAAAAGTGAACTTCATAAAGCCTATGAAACAAGGTCCTTTCACAGTGGAAGGTAAAGTAATAAGTGAGGGAAATAGGTTAGTCGTTATAGAAATTTCAGCTTATGATGGTAATGGTAGTTTATGTGCAAAGGCTTTAGGAACTTGGGTAGTCTATAGGTTCTGAAACTCGATAATCCTCTTAGCTATCTTATAGTGTACGTAATCAACCAACTTGTCATCTAACCTTATTGCACCTCTACCCTCTTTTTTTGCCTTTTCATAAGCTTCAATAACTCTTCTTGCCCACTCTATTTCTTCCTTAGATGGTGAGAAGACTTGATTAGCTATCTCCACTTGGGAAGGGTGAATCACTTGTTTACCTACATATCCTAACTTCCTAGCCTCTTCACATTCTTTCCTAAACCCCTCTTGGTTTTTAAGATCAAAGTAAACCTTATCTATAGCGTCAACATCATAAGCTTTGGCTATATTTACGATATACGTTTTAATGAACTCGTTCTTCTCATAAAAAGTGAAATCTCCACCTAATGATAATGAAAGATCAGCTATACCGTAACTTATTGCCTCTACTCCTTCAGATCTAACAATATCCTCTATCTTGGCTATTCCTTTAGCGGTCTCTATCAATGGAATAAGAGTTTTACCAGTTGCCTTGAATAAAAAGGATAAATCGTTTTCAGTCTTTGGGACTACAATGCATGTTATTTTTTCCTCTTTAGAAATCGTTGCAAGATCCTTAAAAGATTCTGATAATTGTAACGAGTTTATTCTTACACATAACTCCCTCTTACCCCAGTCTAGTTCCTTAATTAACTTTA
>NZ_QIMI01000179.1:0-2418 GCF_007050195.1 Sulfolobus sp. B1
ATTTATCGCATAAATATTCATCTTTTAAGTTTATAAATTGATAAGTTACTGTAGAGTAACTAGTTATTGTTAACTAACTTGTTAATAGCCTCTTGAATTTTCACGACTTCAATACTTGACGGCATGAAATCTCTAAGTATGTAGAACATGTTTGTAAAAAGTTCCAATGCAAGATATCTAGCAGTATCCATGTCTTCCTCGGCTATATCATAGAGGTAGTCCTTTAAGATAATATTGAAAAATTGTGGTAAAAGATCCTTTCCCATAGGTAACTCAAGGATTCTGTTAACTATGTTCTCCAATCTTTCGAGCTCTTCTCTGAACGCTACTGCAGAAGCTACTTCTAAGAGTTTCCTCGTCTCATCCTCACTTTCTGTATTTAAAATCTCATGGATCTTATTTAGAATTTCCTTCCTTTCAGATTCATCTGCATAGCTCTTTAAGAGAATTAGTAGGGCAGTTAATTTTACTATTTTCTCATTGCTATCTAAATTATATATCCATAGACCTTCTTTAGCAGACTTAATTGCCTTTAAAAATTTTTCTTCATCCATAATTAAGTATCGTTAGATATGTATTAATAAACGTTTATGAAAGTCATTGATAAAAAGAGGGCAAGTCTTAAGGCAGGGAGGATGTGAGGTATAGTTCACCGCAGTCTTAGATAAGTCTAAAATATACCTTATTAACACTAGACTTACCTTAAGTGTGCAGATAATGGAGTGTTTTAATTTCATCCTAAAACATTTTGTCAGTAAATCTCAATAGAGTTTTATCTAAAATACAAAATGAGGAATCCTCATGGTGAGGAAGTTAATTTCCTCTGGTTAGTTAGTCTAATGGTCTTTATTAAATATAGATTTAAATCTAACTTTTATTAATGTAATATTAGGTGATAAGTTGAAAATAGCAATAACAGGTAAAGGAGGAACTGGCAAAACTACGATAGCTGGTACTTTAGCGCGTATCTTATCTATGAGGGGTTATAAGGTAATTGCAATAGATGCAGACGATAATCCTAATTTAGCCTTAACCTTGGGAATAAGCTGGGATAAGCTAGAGAGTTCAAATCCTATTCCGACAAGAATTCTGGCTAGAGTAGGAGATAGGCTAGAAATATTAATGCCTCCAGAAGAGATAATTAAGAATTACTCAATAAGAGGTCCAGATAATATTGATCTTCTAATAATGACTAAAATAGAAAAGGCAGGTGTTGGTTGTGCTTGTGGTGCCCACGCCACTGTTAGAGAGCTAGTAGGACATATAATACCTAAGGAAAACGAGATAGTAATAATGGATATGGAACCCGGCTTAGAAAACCTTAGTAGGGCTACTCCTATGCATTCAGACGTGATATTTACCGTAATAGAACCTTACTATAAATCTATACAAACAGGAATTAAGATTTACAAGTTAGCCAGCGAGTTAGGTGTTAAGAAAGTTTTTGCAATCATAAATAAGGTCAAGCACGAGGAAGAGGAGAAACTAGTTAGGGATATATTAGATAAGAATGGTGTCGAGGTTTTAGGTGTACTTCCTTATGACGAGGCGGTGGTAAAGGCTGATAAATTAGGAATGGCTGTAATTGACGTTTCACCTAATTCTAATTTTGTCCTAGGCCTTCAAAGGGTTGCGGATCAAATAATAAGGATGAAATGATGCCTAATGTTTTTATAACTATTAATGATGATAACTCAAACGAGGTTTATCTCACATTAATTGATGCTGAAAGGTTCAGTAAAAAAGGTTATAAAGTTTATATTTTATTTTTAAATAATTCATTTTTATCAAATAATCAATTTAAACAAATAATATCTGAATTAATAAATAATGGTGTTAAAATCTATACTACTCAAAGAGTTAATGATGATAGTATTGAGGAGATTAAGTTTGATGATTTTATGAAAATGATTGATAATAATGTCGATATATTTATAAGACAAGGTCCTGCATGCCCTAACGCGGTGAGATAATGGATTGTAATTCACAAGAGTTAGCAGATGAGATTTTAAATAAGTTAAACTCGATGCTCTCCTGCATAAATAAAGAGTATATCCTTTTAGACGTCCAGAAAAATAATCATTCGTTACAACTCACTCTTAAATCTAATACTAACGAAATAAATAAATTAAATGTAATTATAAATGATAATTGTGAGACTATTAACGCTGATGAGTTACTTCTATTTTATAAGCAAATTCAAGATAAAGGGTATTTGGTCATGAAGGTTAATTTATTCCCTGAACCTCTTGTGATCATAGAAGGTGAAAAGAGTAATAATAAGTTTAAGTTTGAATTTAGCGATTGCAAATATGCTTATATTGTTCTTGAAGATTTATTAAAAATTGATGAGGATTGAATATACACCAATAGGGTTCGTGAGGACTAAGAGAACTAAGGAGGAAATAGATAAACTGT
>NZ_QIMI01000180.1:0-2356 GCF_007050195.1 Sulfolobus sp. B1
TCATAAGGCAATTATATTTTCAACTATACGATGCAGGCTTTTTTACATATTTTTATTATAGATTGTTCCTTAATGATTTCATTTTAAACAATAATTTATTTAGTTTTAATAAAAATACATAAGACTAAGGTTTAAATACAAGTTAGTATGCAAAATATGTTGTATGAATGATGATCATCATAAGTTAAAAGAAAATACAATAGGATTCTGGGGGTTAGTCGCAATAGGTTTAGCAGGTATTCTACCTATTTTCGGTCCTATAGAAGTTTCGGCGTTTATTAACGATGCGGGACCAGCCTCAATGTGGCCAGTAATCTTGGGAGCAATATTGTTCCTTATAATCTCACTGCCTATTATAGAATATACAAGAATTGTACCATTCGCAGGGGGCTATTATGGATTAGCGGAATTAGGATTTGGAAAAGCTGCGGGCAAATTTACTGGTCTTTTAAACATGATTTATGGTTTCTTCTGGCTAGCCTCCAATGCTTTCGCAATGGGATGGATAATTACTGATACCATTTATTACGTCTTAGGTTATCTAATTCCTATCTGGGTATGGATGGTAGTAGGAATTATGGTTCTAATCGCTGAATATTTTGTAGCTACATTAAATTCAAATTTGCTCAGTAAGATTATTTTTTATACTATATTATTAGGCATGTTGGTAGTGTTAATATTTAGTATATACGTAACTATAAGATCTCCATACAATTCTCTTTACTATCTTAATCCTCTTAATAGCCCTACTGGATTCAGCGGAGTAGCTTTAGCTACGGCTACGGTCGGCTTTTATACATACGTTGGATATGGAACCAGCTTATTTTTCAGTGAGGAGGCTAAAGATTCTAGAACATCTGTATATAAGGCAATATACGTTTCAGTTATTATTTCTAC
Source organism: Sulfolobus sp. B1 (assembly GCF_007050195.1). NCBI lineage: Archaea > Thermoproteati > Thermoproteota > Thermoprotei > Sulfolobales > Sulfolobaceae > Sulfolobus > Sulfolobus sp. B1. The sequence goes on from NZ_QIMI01000180.1 coordinate 898, forward strand.
AATTGTTATAGCTTTCATAGCATATTCAGAAACCGTGGCTGTTCCTCTTTCACAACTGTCTACAGTAGGTTCATCATCACTTCCTCAGATAGTATCCTGGAGTAAGTACCTCCCTCTCTTTTCTTTACTAATTCTTAATATGTTTATATTTATAGCATCAACCATAGCTATGTCTGCGGATATAGGATATACTGGAAGGTTAATGTGGAGCCTTGCTAGGGATAATTTCATTAAAAATAACTGGATTAAGAAATTAGATCCTAAACAAAAAACCCCTAAGAATGCAACGATGTTATACGTTATTTTTTCGTCAATTATATTCTTGGTAATAGGTCTAGTATTGACTACTATATATGGCTATAATGCCTCTACTGTAGCTGTTACATGGTATACAGACGCTACTATAGGTACGATAATATGGTATTTCCATCACTTCATACCAGAAGTAGGATTATTCAATTTTATTAGGAAGCATAAGGAAATTTCTTATTCTAAGATTAGACTATGGATAGTGGGATTAATAATTCCAGTAATAGGCATAGTATTTTTCGCATATACGTTCTATGAGGGTATAATAGGAGATCTGGCGGAACCATATTTTGGGGCACTAATCTTAGCAACTGCTGTAATCATAGGATCGCTTGGTTATATAGTATATAAATGGAGGAAAAACGATTTAGGGGAATCCTGGGTACTGAAAAATGTTAGCGAAAGCAACAAACAATAATAAAATTGTAAACCACTATAGCCAAGATATTCTTACTTTTATTTCTCCATCGGCTTTTTCCCTTAAAGCCTTTAAAACCTCTTTCTCGTCGTTAATACTTATTGTCTTAGTAATTAACAATTTTGATGATTTTGGGTACAACGTCTTCCACGAAGCCAAATAAACCAATGCTTGTTCAAAGTGAGGCTTTTGACCATTTACCATGCCTATTATCAATTTATTAGCATGAACTATGTCTTGAATATCTTTATTATTTAGTGAAAAAGTGCCGGAAATTGGGTAGCCAAATAAGCCTAAAATACCGTTCCTATTCAGCAACGGTAAAAGAGAATCAAGCAAGGACGCATCAGCTCCAGTAGCGTCAATTATAACGTCAAACTTACCTTGTGTTTTTAACAGTTCATCATAACCCTTATAGGAGTTGTAGTAATTGATCTTAGCTTCTTCCATTAACGTTTGCTCTATTATTAATGGTTCCTTAAACGCTCTTAAGCCTTCACATGTCCACACTGGATCCTCAAAGTATTCTATATTAGCTCCTTCTAAGCTTCTGGAAACGCTTAAGGCCTCAGATAAGTTCCATCCCCCATTAGGATCAACCCTAAACTTAACTTTAGGAATTTCAGTTGCCATCGTCTTTATGGCGTCAATTTCATGCTCAGGCTTGAATACTCCAGCTTTTAGCTTAATAACTCTAAATCCATACTCTTTTACGATATTTTTTACCATTTT
>NZ_QIMI01000181.1:0-2347 GCF_007050195.1 Sulfolobus sp. B1
AATTTACAAATATCCAATTTGGATTCGTTCACATTTAAGACTTATATTGATGACGAGAAAGAGTATAGGGAACACTTAAACGTATTTAAGAAGGTAATAGAGTTAAGTAAGAGACTTGACTTAACTTACACTAGGATATTTACTTTCTGGTATGAAGGGGAATTAGACCATTATTTAGACAAGCTAATTGAGAGGCTTAGTGAGGCAATTGATATCGCTAAAACTGAGGGAATCATTATTGTAATTGAAAATGAGTATAGTTGCCTAGTCGGTAATGGAAGAGATTTAAAGACCTTATTGGATAAGGTAGATACAAGATGGGTTAAAGTATTATGGGACCCCGGTAATGCTTTCGTAGCTAGGGAAACACCTTTTCCTAATGGTTATGGACTAATAAAAGATCACGTAACTCACATGCACGTTAAAGACGTAAAGGTAATAAATGGTGGTTTTAAATGGATGCCTATTGGCAAAGGAAGTATTAACTATAGAAATCAATTAAGTGCTGTGAAGAATAAACCTATAGTTATATCTTTAGAAACTCACTATAGAAATGATAAGAATGATCCTGAAGAGAGTACTAGGGAATCCTTCCTAGGTATGAAGAAGATATTAAATGAGATAGAAGATTCCTTTTAGTTTGTGATTTTTAAATATTCTAATCTATTATAGTTTTTTCATAATTTATCTTAACTTATAATTTTCTGTCGTAAATAAAATTTTACTTTGTCTGTTAATACTTCATTATAAAGAGTATAAACATAAAATGATACTAAACGTACTATTATGTGAATAAATTATAAAATAGAGTTTATAAAGAATGTGATAGATATTATAATGTGACTTTCCATGTCTTCACAGTCTGCATTACAACAGATTTTAGACCATATAGATACTAAGAAGGTCACAAGGTTCTATTGGATAATTACCATACTGGCTGCAATAGGTGGATTCTTGTTTGGTTACGATACCGAAGTTATAGGTATTGCCTCAGTGTTCGTTCCCTACCACTTTACTGGTTTAGTTTTAGGATATGAAATAGCTAGTGCTTCACTGGGAGCAGCGATAGGAGCCATCATAGCTTACTTTTATACAGACAGGTATGGAAGAAAATCTCTGCTTATAGCTGATGCAGGAATTTATGCAGGAGCTGCAATACTTTCTGCGTTAACGATAAATGGTTTAATGCTCCTAATAATGAGGACAATTATTGGTATTGCAATTGGTGCTGATTCAGCTGTAGCCACAGCGTATATCACAGAATATGCTCCGAAAGATAGGAGAGGAGCTCTAGGCATAATGCAACAATGGATGATAACTATAGGTATTTTAGGCTCTTATATTGTAGGTTCAGCAATACTATTGATTGCACCTTCCTTAGCTTTCACCATAGATTGGAGGTTAATATTAGGAGTAGCTGCAATCCCGGCAATAATAGGCTTGGTTTTCAGATTCTTAATGCCTGAATCTCCTAGATGGTTATTATTAAGCGGGAAGATTGATAGGTTAAAGAATGACCTAAAAAGATTTGGGGTTGAGGTCGATGATACACTAATACAGAAGGCTATTCAAGAAGTTAGGAGTGAGGCTTTAGCAAAGTTTGATACACCAACAAAAAGGGCATTGATTGTAGTGGGCTTATGGATTGTTTTTCAACAAATAACGGGAATTAACGTACCTTTCTACTATGGACCTACAATAATATTAAATCTACATATATTTGGTAGTTCCTCAAACCCAGTTTATAGTGAAATATACTCAGTTTTAGCTGCCTCAGTACTCGCTGTTATAAACGTTGCTGCAACATTCATAGCGTTTAGATATATTGACAGAATCGGTAGGAGAAACTTAGGATTATCTGCTTATGCTGGTATGTTAGTATTTGATCTTTTAGGTGGTTTTCTCGTAATGAAAGGGATATTAATAGGGGCACTCATAGCTTTCGCTGGCTTCATAATATTCTTCGCCTATGGCGTAGGAGGAACCGGATGGCTAATTCAGGCAGAGTACTTTAAAACTGCATTAAGAGGTAGAATGGCAGCTATAATAGCTTTAATTGATTGGTTATCAAACTTCGCTATAATAGAGGTCTTCCCAGTGATGTTATCAACAATAGGTCTTGCAGGATCTATGTTTGTGTTTGCAGCATTCGACGCAATAGCCTTGATATTGATGTACTTCATATTGCCTGAAACTAAGGGATTGTCTCTGGAGCAAATTGTTAAGATGTTCTCAGAAACTTCATTATCACAAATGAGAAAAGGTAGAGAATCAGTAATTAAGATGGAAAGAAAAGAGGAAGTTAAGTGAAGGATCTAATTCATTTTTTTAAATTTCTCATATTAAC
>NZ_QIMI01000182.1:0-2326 GCF_007050195.1 Sulfolobus sp. B1
TAACTCCTTATAAGGGGTAAGAAGGAGGTTTATAGGGATATACCTTATTTATTGCCATCACGTTATTAGGGTTAAGATAGGAAGTTCCTTGATGATGCAAAACAAAGGCATAAAACAGTCATACGCGTTTGAAATGGGACACGACCAGAATTTGTAACTTCATAATAGTAATATTATCCATATTGTCAAATAATAGGAAACTTCTTTTTAGCCTCCAAGTTTATAAAAAAACTTGAATGAAGAGGTACTCATGAAAGGTTCAATGTTTTCATTGAAGGGTTTCAATTAGATTCTTTACAACAGTAATATTATGAAGATTTGTATCGTTTAAAAATTAAACTACAGTTTCTCAAGACAATCCTCTAATAAGCAAATTCCCTTGTTAGCTTACCCTTAATAGCATGTCAGAAGGGTCTCCTATCGATATAGCGAAAAGGCTATTAATTTAGTGAGGACGTATGCGTCTTATTTGGTTGAATACAAGACTCACGTGATATTTATGTGAAATAAGGTACTTTATACCTCATATCAACTAACGTTTCGTATAACTTTTCATCAATCTCTATACCTTCTCTCATAGCTTTTTCTCTTAATTTCATCCCATGTTCACCTGGGAAATCAGACCTTAAGATGTTCTTCATGTAATCTATTGCGTCATAATTAGCATCTATAGGATCTATTATGATCATTATTTCACCCTTGTTTGGTGGTGTTTCAGTATTTAGTACTCCCTTGACATTAGGACCTATGGCAGAGCCTGTTAAAAACGATACTAATAGTTCTAATGTAAGCATTAAGTAAAATCCTTTCTGTCCTCCCATTGGTAAAATTCCTCCTTCCAAAGCCTCTTTAGGGCTAGTAGTGATTTTGCCTTCCTTGTCTACAGCAACTCCATACGGTATCTCCTCTCCTTTCCTTAGAGCTTCTATTATCTTTCCTCTAGCAATTGAGGCTAGAGACATGTCTAAGATTATAGGATTATCCCTTGTAGGAATAGAAATGCTAATTGGAGTTGTTGATAACACTTTTTGTGAACTCATAGGTTTTACTACGGCAGGTTCAGCATTGCCTATCATTATCCCCACTTTCCCTTTTCTTGCTACTTTTTCCGTATAATATCCTAGAAAACCTATGTGGGATGAGTTTCTGACCGCTATAAAGTTCTTTTTTTTCTACGTATTCCTCTACCAACCTATCCCATAACGTTATTCCTATGCTATGCAACCCATCTATGAGTATTGAGTTATTGTTTTCCTTTACTATCTCATACTTTAACTCCTTCCTTATTGTTCCTAACTCAACACCTTTAACTAAGGGAATTACTCTCTGAACGCCGTGAGATGAATGACCTCTTAACTCTGCTTCAACGAAATGATTTGAAATGATCTCACTTCCATTAACTCCCCTCTTATCAAGTATCTCCTTTACTAACCCATTTAGCTCTTGATGGCTTATTAATCTTACCATAAAGATAAGTATACACTTTTTTTAAATAAATTTGTGAGGTACTTAGATGATCTCCTTAAATTCAGTTAAGTTCCTACTACCGCTAGTCAAGAAAACTTTGCTCTCCTTGCATAACTGTATCAAATCTATTGTTGGGCTTAACGTGAATATGACGGGAATTATCTTCTTATTCTCAAACATTTCCCGCTTACTCATCTTCAACTTCTCGATTTTTCTCATTAATTCATGAAAGACACTCCTATTTGCCCTACTTTTAACCTCGCCTATCAAAACGTAATTACCAAACTCTGCAAATAAGTCTATTTCAGCAATGTTTTCCAATTCAAGCCTGCTAATTTGAACCTTATAACCCAACTCCTTTTCTATTAACCACTCTAAGTAAAGTTGAGCATCATCCTCAATGCTTGTAGTTAAGTTCTCCACAAATTTAGCTATCTGCGTGTAATACTTATTCATATCCTCCCTCAACTTCTTTATCTCGTTGGTAAATTCTTCTCTCATCTTATTTATATCCTCTCTTAATTTGTTCTGATCTTCTCTTAACTTCCTCATTTCGTCACTAAATTCTTCTCTCATCTTATTCATCTCACTTGTTAATCTCACAATTTCACTACTTAACTCTTCTAATTTCTTTATTACGATTTTATCCGCTATAGCATTAGCTAACCTTTCAATGAACTCCTTATCGTTTTTTAGCTTATTGTAAACCTCGTCTACTGTGCTACTCACATGATTAAATCCGTTTATATTCTAAAAAAGATTATCGCTGATTTAACTCTCTTCCTCAGAGTTTAAACCTTTTATCAGTATGGAAAATTCTTAGACCTATTGAGTCTTAGGTAAGTTTAGATCTATCTAT
>NZ_QIMI01000183.1:0-2324 GCF_007050195.1 Sulfolobus sp. B1
TAAGGTTATTGGTGTAGAAACTGATAAGGGGGAGATCATTAAGGGAGATCTCGTCATTGTGGCTGTTGGAATATCTCCTAACGATTCCTTAGCTAAGGATGCTGGTTTAAAGGTGGATAATGGGGTAATCGTGAATGAGTACTTGGAGAGTGACGTGAAGGGAGTTTTCTCTGCTGGTGATGTCGCAAGATTTCTCAGCCCTATCTATAATGAATACATGAGGATTGAGCACTACGACGTTGCTGTTAAACAAGGCAAAATCGCTGGTTATAATATGGTAGGGGAGATGAAGAAATTCGACGAGATACCTTACTTCTTCTCTAGGATGTTTGATGCTAAGCTTAACTTTAAGGTCTACGGTGTTTTAAACAGATATGACAATATAGTTCAGAGAGGTCCAGATGGTAAAGGGGGAATGATAAGGTTCTACTTAAAGGGGAATGTAATAAATGGCATTATGTTAGTGAATGCGAGCTTGAGGGAGAGTGTAATAAAGAGGTTAATTAGGAAGAAAGTTGATGATGTGGAGAAATTGAGAAGTGGAAAGTTAGAGGAAATCTCTTAATTTTTTGTGAAGTCGGTTTATCAAAAAGATTTAATAACCTAGACATCGTTAATGTAACACGCAATGATAACCTCGAATAAGTTATCCTTAAGCGAGGCTAAAATCTTGGCTGAAGGGGCTGAGGCTGAAGCTAAGAGGTTGGGAATAAAGGTTTGCATTGCTATTTCTGATGATAGTGGTCTACCAATACTATTTCATAGAATGGAAGGAGCGTTTTTAATTAGTATAGAGATTTCTCAATCAAAGGCATTTACCGCAGTGGCAGTTGGAATGCCCACTAGGCAAATCGGAGAAACTACTCATCCGGGGAAAGTAAATTATGGTATACAATTTAGTAACTTAGGAAAGTTCAATATACTACCAGGTGGGTTTCCAATAATAGTTGATGGTAAGGTTGTGGGAGGGATAGGTGTCAGTGGAGGAACTGGGGAACAAGATGAGCAAATAGCACTTTATGCGTTAAAGTACTTTAAGGAGAATACTAAGCTTAACGTGAAGTTAGACTTTTAATGTGATTTTTATGATAATCGACGTTCATTCCCATATTTATCCCAAGGTTTATATGGATTACCTTTCGAAGAAGAACGTCTTAACACCTAATGGTATAATAGTAAATAACAGAGTTTACGTGGTTAATGACCTATTACTGAATTTAGAAGATAAGATAAGGGATTTTAAGAATAAGGTTAAAGGTGAAGACGTCACTATCTTCCTTTCAATTCCACCTCCTTGGACATATTTTCTACCTAAGGATGAGGAAGTGAAGTTGACTAAGTCGTGTAATGATGAGTTAGTTAAAATAGTCAATGATAAAGAATTGAGGGGTCTAGCTACCTTACCTTTGAATGATGTAGATGAGGCAATAGGGGAAGCGGAGAGAGCTATAAAAGAGTTGAATTTAGACGGATTTATTCTGGGGACAGGTGTTGGAAACAAGAGTATTGCGAATGACGAATTCAAGCCATTACTAAGCAAAATTAGTTCATTGAATAAACCAATTTTTATACATCCTGGAACTTTGAATTTAGGAATTAATGAAGGGGCCCTTAGTACTATAGTGAGCTATCCATTTGAGACAACGTTTGTGATGAGTGAGCTAGCTATAAGTGGGAGTTTAGAAGAATATAACTTAAAAATAATTATACCACATGGAGGAGGATTCATTCCATACCAACTAGGTAGAATTGACATGTTATATGAGAGCAAAAGGAGTAAATTTAAACCTAGTGAATACCTTTTAAAGAGTGTTTATTATGATACAGTAATGTACGACAATAGAGAGTTCGAATTATTGGTCGAAAGGGTAGGAACTGAGAAGGTAGTCTTTGGAACAGATCATCCATTCCCGATTTCTAAACCTGAGTTATTCATTAAGATAGTAGGAAGCTTAACTAAGGAAGAAAGGGATAAAATACTTTATGAGAATGCTAAAAAACTATTTAGTTTAGCATAGGTTTAGCTTATAAAAGAAAACCTCGCCTTTTAAGGCGGGGTAAAGGTTTTTAAACTCCTTTTCCTCACCTTTTCTTATGGCACTCCCTTCTGGTCAACTTCAAGAAGATGAGGAGCCCGATCATTACTCCCGCAATACCAGAGCATTCGCACCGTAGCTGTCAGACTGTTCCCTAGTGGGGCACAGCAAAAGAAACTGAGGAAGTTAGCAGACGTTTCAGCGAAGTTGTGGAATGAAGTCAACTATGAGAGAAGGCAACAGTTCTTCCAACAGAAAAAAAGTAAACTTCAAAGCTACTTGGAATAA
>NZ_QIMI01000184.1:0-2319 GCF_007050195.1 Sulfolobus sp. B1
AGCTTTAAAACAGCATTAGAATGATGAAATGAGGACAAACTTCTCCTCTAGGGCGGAGGACATATCAGAATGCTTAGAATCTGTAATTAGTTTAAGCGGGACACCACTATCTACATTAGAAAGAGTAGTCCTTAAAATTGCTTAGGAAAATATTTATTGGCAAAGGTGAATGTAAGAAGGCAAAATGCAAAGGGTCATAGTATCTTTCTTAAGATGGATACTTCCTTTATCAGTAGTTTGGGGCTTATCATTCCCCTTAACTAAAATAATAACTTTTTCAATTTCACCTATGATAGTTAGCGTGGCTAGGGTTGCAGTAGGCTCGATTTTTTTCTATCTTTTAGGTAGGGGAATCTCCATTGGGATTAAACAATTCATAAACGCACTTCTAAACTTTATCATATTTTTATCATTCCTTAACTTGGGGATAAACTTCTCCCCTAATCCGGGATTAGTAGCGATAATGGTCTATACTCAACCCGTATTCGTATTGTTAATAGAATATTTTTTAGGAAATAGGATAAGTACCAAGGGTATTATAGGAGTAATTTTAGGAGTTATAGGAGTAATTTCTTCAGCTACATTATCATTTAATTTAGGTTTATTATTTGGAATAATAGCCTCATTGTCATGGGCGGGAGGTACAATTTATTATTCGAGAAAGTTAACTAATGAAAATCTAATCAAACTTAATGCTTTTATGACATTAATCTCCATACCGTTTTTATCGGCGTTAACTCCAATAGACTACTACTTCAATTATAATTTGTTTTCATTAATCCTTCTAGTAATTTTAGCACTATTAGCCCAGGTTATGGGCTTCTACTTCTGGTTTAATGGTGTTAAAGAGTTAGGGAGTATTTATGCCAGTTCTGGAGCTCTATTAGTACCAGTTATGGCTTATGTACTTAGTTTCTTAATATTGAAAGTAATTCCAACACCTGTACAAATAATAGGTTCAATTATAACACTCATAGGAGTCTATTTAACGATAAGTAGTAGAATAGTGAGAAACAAATAATAAATTTACATAAAAGTGTTGGGCTTTCCTCCTATTTTTTGAGACTCCTTCAAATAAATATCTCTGGGGTCAGCTAAGTTCAAGGCTATTCTATAGGCTGTACTGTTTTCTCCAAATTTATCTTGAATTACCTCTAAGTCTATCCTCCTAACTTCTCTTTCATCAGCTATACCTATTAAGTGAAGGTACTCGTGAAGCAAAATAACGTACAGATATTCATATTCATATCCATTTCTCTTAGCGTTCATATATTGTTGGTAATTAACATATATAGTATAATCATTGTGTTTGACATAAGCCAAAACTTGTGGAGGCAAATACGTAACAAATGTCACAACTACGTTTTCAACTTCTTTACCTAATCTCCTTTTGATCTCCTCCTTTATCTCACTTAATACTATATCTATGCCAATTCCGAACGATGGCATGATCTCATACTAGTTCTAAACTTATTTAAACTCTCTCATCTAACGTACTACAATCTTCTGACTTTCTCCTCATGAAGAGGATTTTCTCATTGACTCTAATTTGAGGGGCGATCAAGAGACTCGGAAAACAGTATAAGTTTATTACAGCCATAACATCATGGATACTCTCGTAATTGAAATTTATAAGATGAAAATACTTATAATACCGTAGGATTGGATAGAATAATAAATTAGAAAGCATAGAACTAAAATCGTCTACATAGATCTTTCTGGTCTCCTTTACGCCTTAAAAGGCGAGGTTTGCCGTTCTTTTATCATGCTATTTAAGTCCTCTAATAAGAAGATAGCTGATGTGCTACGTTATATTGGCATAAAAAATAAATCTCAAATAACTTATTCAGATATTGGATTTTACTAAGCTTTAATCTTCATGACTACATTATATACCATATTTTATAATTTATTTCTATATCTAAAAAATAATATTTATTGAATATAATGGGAAAAAGAATATTAATTAAAAAAATTAACCTCTTAACTCCTCAGTAGCTATATTGCCTTTAGTCTTATAACCAATCGCCCTAGCTATCAATGTACCTATAACCGATACTACTAGGTTAAATGCGAGTGATATTACTGCGATATATAATAGCCCAAATGGAGTAGGATAAACCGAAGTTGCCCTAGGTAATCCGAAGGTTGCAAACATATAACTTCCACTCACAATTCCTACAGCCCATCCTGCGGTTAAAGCCCAAGAATTAAACCAATCAGTATACAATCCTAAGAATACTGCCGGCAGGGTCTGAGCAATAATTATACCTCCCAATAATTGTAAATTTATGGCATATGTCTCTGGTACCAAGAATA
>NZ_QIMI01000185.1:0-2291 GCF_007050195.1 Sulfolobus sp. B1
GAGGGTTGGAAGGAGAAGCGACTTAGGTCTGATTTAACTTCCAATGTATTTGGGATATTTAAGCAATTAGAATGAAAAAGCAATTAGAATGAAAAAAACTAAAAAATCTTTCTAAAAATTATTATTTTTCATTATTGTTAGTTAAGGGTATTAGTTTATACTCACCATGTATGATAGCCAATTTATACATATCAACGTCATCTCTCATGTTAGCCATTTCTAAAACGTTCTTCTCCTTAAACGCTAATATAAGGACGTATCTTATCCTATTTTTGTTGACGCTAGCTGGTATGAATCTTATGAATTCGTTGTAGCTTTTTATTATGAATATTAGCTCTATGTGATCCTTGAACTCAATGTAATAATCCGCTTTTAAGCTATCGCCTAGAACGTAATCTTTTTTAGCATCTAGCACTTCACTCATTTTATCTATATTAGTTACTATGTTGTATAAATAAGTAGTTAAGATCTTATCCTTAACTTCCTCATTTTCAATTAATGATCCACAGTTATAACAAAATAATCTACCCCTTTTGTTTATCGTTCCACACTCCTTACATTTTACGCCAACTTCTATTTGCCTCTCCATTTTTCTCACCTAGTTAACCATGACGTTACTTCTTTGTAAGTTAACATAGCATATAGATAAGTAGGGAAAATGATGAAAAGTCCTATCATAGGAATTAAAATATAGTCTAAAATGTTTAATGATAGATTGCGAATTTCACTATATTTGATTCCTAAACTAGTAATACTTACGTTGAAAGTTATTACAGACCCTACAATGAATACTGCCAACGAATATATGATTAGAGGAACATTGATTAACAACGTACTATTAACCAACTCTCCTATCTCATTAACGATCTGTACGTTCATTACCAATGTTTGTATTATAGAAATTAGTAATGATAGTGGAGCAAAGAGGTAAGTAATCATCTGAAATCTATACCTTCTACTTGCCTTAAAGAATAACCCGGATTTAATATCTTTTAGAAAATATAAGTAACCTGATCTAGCCCACCTTAGTTGCTGTAGTATGAACCTATATAAAGTTGGTTGAGCAGCTGACTTGGCTAACGCTGTTGACTGATAAACCGTTTTATATCCCATAATATTAGCTAAGTAAGTCAAAGCTCTATCATCCCCTACCAATATCTTTCTTTTACCCCATCTATCAATTAAGAAATCCTTTACTATACTTACCAAAAAACTCCTCCGATAAGCTGCTAATTTACCATCAATTACTATTAAGTTCTTATCTAACATTTTGCAAACGATATCCCTACTAAGTTCAATCACTTGACCAAAAACATATGCCAACTTACTTCCAGTTTTAAATAAAAACGGGTGCCCCTGAACTCCAACAACTAAGGGATCTTTAAATGGCTTTATTATTTCATCAATAGCCCCTTTTTCTAAAATAGTGTCACTATCAAGCTGGATTATAATATCTCCCTTAGCCATCAACCATCCCATCGCTAAGGAGCCCCTTTTACCTAACCTCCTATGAGATAAGTCTATCCCCTTTATGTTATACTTTTTTACTAGATTCTTAACTTCAGGTCTATCATCTTCATATAGTAGTATTACCTCATCCGGGTTATTCTCTTTTGCGCTTTTTATACATTTCTCTAATGTCTCTATATCCTCCTTATACTCTGGTATAACTACACTTACCTTGACTTCTTCTCTTTTAAGACCATCACTATATGGCTTATATTGTCTCGCATATATCCCCCTGACGAGAGATGCACCTATTAAGAATATTAGAAAGTTTATTGGCCAGTATAGGAACTTACCTGTTAGGAACATGTACAGCATTTCTAATAGCTCAAATATCATTAACTGAAGAGTAAAGTTTCTGCATTTAAAAGTTTTTTGGATTTATGTAAATAGATATGATGGTAAATGATTTTAATACGACATATACTAAGAATATACAATTATCTATCACTCAATTAAGTTTGATATATATGATACTTCACTAAACTATGTATTTTGTTTCATTAAAAATAAGGTTATTTTTAAAATAGTTTACTAAAAGTAGCATTGACTACAACTACATAACAAACCATTAGTAGTAGATAGAATTTCAAAAAATTTATACGTTTCGACCTAGAGAAAGTTATTCATTTGAGACTACAATAAAGCTTAATTTATAAATGAAAACTTCGCCTTTTAAGGCGGAAGTCAGATCATTTTCGGTATTTTCTTTTAAGCTTCTCATTAAAAGTGAATAATTTTAAATTCAGCCTTTTGGCAGCTTAAATTATCATGAAATCTTTGAA
>NZ_QIMI01000186.1:0-2279 GCF_007050195.1 Sulfolobus sp. B1
ATCCTTTATATCGCCTAGCATCTTAGATTTTAGTTCCGCGTAATCTCTTGCTTTATATAAATACCTTGGTCTTCCTGCTTTATTACCTGGCTCTTTAATTCTCATAACTAAACCCATCTCCAATAATTTGTTTAGACTTCTATTAATTGAAGCCTTAGACAACTTAAGATCACTTTCTAACTCTTCTGTACCTCTGGCATCACCCTTCATTAACGCCAATAACACCGTAACATCTGTTTCTGACAATCCATAGCAGAATGACAGAATATCTACTAAACCGGCATCCTTTCCAGATGGTAACTTTATTCTTGTACCTTCACTTAATTGTGTTTCAGACATTTATCTCACTAATAAAGAATCTAAATCCTCTCATATAAAAATTTTTTCCACCCACAGTAAGGAAAGTATTGAATCTTTAAACTTCATCTGCATGTTTTATACAAAATAATTTAGCCTAAAGTATTACTAACACTCTTTAGATATAAAAGCTTACTACATCATTCTCACTTATATCCTACTAACTATTAATTACAGATAGTGAGAAAGATTTAAATATTAGAATAGTAAAAGTGTCATTTGGTGAATATATTGGCAGTAGAAGAAATAGTAAAAGTGTCCAGAAACTATCAAGTCACAATACCCGCAAAGGTTAGACAAAAATTCCAAATAAAGGAAGGAGACTTAGTTAAAGTATTGTATGATGAAAACGAAGGAGTAGTTAAAATACAGCTATTAAAGGAACCTTGGAAGTAGTTTTTTATTTATCTTACAAGTTTTTTTATTTAATGCTAATTGATTCTCACGCCCATATAGATGTTAGTGAATTTGACCAAGATAGAAACGAAATAGTTAATGAATGTGAAATAATCATTGTTAATGCTGGAGTAGATTTTCAAAGTAACGTAAAGACATTGGAGTTATCTAAAATGTATAAAAATGTAGTCCCAGCAATAGGTTTTCATCCCGAATTCATAAAAGAAAAATACCATGAAGTAGATAAGTGCTTAGAATTAACTGATCATGGTGAAATAATTAGTGAAGTAGGTTTGGATTATTTCTGGATAAAGGAGAACGAATACAAGAGAAAGCAAGTAGAAGTATTACAAAAATTTTTGGAAAAAGCAGAAAAACAATCGAAACCTGTAATCATTCATATACGAGGAGGAATGAACGATTTCTTGAACATAATTAGTTCATATAAAGTTAAATTTGTAGTACATGCTTACGAGGGTAATACTAAAACAGCTAATCAAATAATAGAACTAGGAGGCATGATATCTTTCCCACCAATAATCAAAAGAGACAAATATAGGCAAAGAGTTGCTCAAGAGATACCACTAGATTATATACTAACAGAGACAGATTCACCATTTATGTCTGCTGAGAAAATGGTTAGAAACAAGCCTTGCAACGTTAAAATAGTAATAGAAGAGTTAAGCAAACTGAAAAATCTAAGTGAAGATGAAGTTAAAGAAAAAGTTGTTAATAATTTCTCATCTCTCCTCAGAGGGAGAAGAATAACAACAAGCTAATAAGAACATTGAAAGTATTAAACCAATAGTAGGAATATAATATCTTGGCTCAGGAGCTAGCCAAGCTAACATTGAAGACTGAAATATAGCGAACGACATCATTATAACTGAGAGTATAAGAATTACCAATCCGCTCATGAACATTGGTATACTTTGAATCTTCATTCCCTAATCCCTATATTTAATTAAGTAATTTAGGTTAAAAAGCTTAACTGAATTAGAGAAAAATCAAAAATAATTAAAAAAAGGAAAATAGCTTAATACTTATTTCTCACTCCTTTGGAGCAAAGTATACAAATAAGAAAAACGCTATAAATCCAATGAAGGCTGTTATCATAAAAACTAAAGTATAGCTGGTAGCGGCTTTATGAAAAGTCTCCATAGCTATTTCCCATACCAGTAACATTATAGCTAGTATGTAACCTATACCCAACAACTTGAAGAAACTAACCATTTTTATCACCCCTCAACTAATATAGCTCCCCATAATCCCATAACATAACCATATTGCTCACCCGTCAGATCATTTGACATATTCATGAAGTTATAATTATAAAATACCGGAGTTATTAGACCATATAAATAGGCTGGTGCTTCTGCTTTTACAGTAAAAGTTACAGTAGTATTGTACTGTATAGGAACTTGTTTAACAAGAGTAATACTACCATTCCACCATACGGCATAAACTCCTATATCTACATTAGTTACTGGATAAGGCTGTCCACTCGCAGAATAGTTATAAAGGAA
>NZ_QIMI01000018.1:0-19453 GCF_007050195.1 Sulfolobus sp. B1
AGTTAGGACCTTTAACGCAGTCGACGATGTGACAAAGACTACATTTATAGAAACTGAAGGTTCTAGGACCGGAAGTCTATTTAGGTTATCACTAGTGCGAAGTGGTACCATATTTGTAGGTAAGGTATCCATGAAGGATGTGACGCCAGCAGAGTTTGGTGTATTAATGTTATCATTAGCTACAATTCCGAGGATAGGTGGCAATACGACAGACTTCGGTAACGTAAAGATAAGGATACCTGCTGTAATACTGTCCCCCTACGAAGTGTCGTCTGGACTAGACCTATTCAACATTGCCAAAGGATTAGAGTCGGTAGACTTAGTGAACGCTAAGGTGAAGGAAAAGGTGAAGAACTACAGTAAGGAGGGGCTGGTGTACACGTTCGACGACCTAGGTGATACCGTAGTAAAGAGCCTAACAAACAATGGTGAGGTAGACCATGAGATAGTGTCAGAGGCTTGGAGAGATGGTATAAATCTGAAGAAATCAATAGAGCTATTCATCCAGAGCAAAAAATGAGCTATTAACTCAGAGCAAAAGGGTCTAAAGATGAGAGTTTTTGAAGCACTGTTCACATTAGAAGGAGTCCTAATATTTTCAACTGAAGTGAGACCTGCTATATCTCAGGGGCAAGCAAAGGGATCTTATATAAACCCTTTGCCCTATATACACAACTACCCTGTCATGTATGGGTTGATGGGAAAGTCGAGTGAGGCCTACTTCGTGATTCCATCCCTGCACGAAGAAGCCTATACGGGCAAAAAAGGTCTTAGATATACTTCAGTCAGTGACATGATCAGAAAGTTTAAGAAGGGACAAGAGGGATCTATGTATGTCTTTCCCCTCATACCTAAGCGTATAAAGACTATGTCGTTTTTAATGTCTTCTGAATCCTGGACCTACGTCTTGCCCGTAAGGGGGAGGATAAAGAACGTGTATCCCAGATTGACCAACTACACAGCCTTCGCCCCAGAGAGTACATTTTTCACCTATGTGATTACAGTTGGAGAGACCACACTCCCCAGGTGGATAAGAATAGGTAAAAAGAGGTGGGGTATCATGAGGGTCGATATGAAGGAAATAAGGGATTTCAAGGTCCAGAAAGTCCAAAACGAAGTCACCAGTATACCCATAAATATCAAGGACGCTGAGGAGTTCGGATATGAGATTAAGTCATATTCTAAGCTGATTGAGACCCCAAACATAGAGGAGGGCGTAATAGGATGGGCTACCCTAGGCCAATGCGTCCAGATAGAGGCAAAAGGCTCTAAGATATGCTTACCCATACCAGAGGAGGTGTATAAGAATGAAACTTAATGCAGTAAACGATAGCTACACATACTACATTCGCCAAGGAATTACAGATCTCCTTCAATACAAACTGGGGTGATAATAAACGTATACTAGAGAAGTAGTTGTTAAGGAAGTTTACATAGAAGAGGGGAACATTAGTATTAATGGCATTAGACTGCGTAAATTTCAGGAGGAACTCTTCTACAGTCTCGGTAAACACGAGAGGATCCTTCTAAGGGCTCCTACGGGATCGGGGAAAACGTTCACCCTCATTGTAAGCCTACTGAAGACCTTAGATAGTGGTATCCCCGTAACTGGCATATACCCGTCAAAGGCCTTAGTATATGACCAATATGAGTCACTGAAGAACACGCTACTGAGAATGGGTTTTTCAAACAACGGCGACCACTTCATAGGAAAAATTAAGGTAGATGGGATAAATGGTCTCCCCCAGATCGAGAAGGACGTAAAACTGAGGATAGTCAGGTTGACAGCTGACACTAAAAAGGAGGTATTCCAGAGCTTAGAAAACTTCTTCCCCAACCCCAGCGAACTATTACTGGTCCTAACAGTCCCAGAATATCCCTACATGTACCTCTCAGCTTTAGGAAAAAGTCAGTACTTCTCCCAGCTTATAGAGATGGTCATGAAAGGGGAGAGGGCAATCAACGTGAGCAAGGCACCGTTCCTAAACCTATTAAACGACTTTTCAAGGTTTTTTAATGGTTATTTCTTCATCGATGAGTTCCACCTTTATAACGGTATAGAGAGGAGCTCGCTCAACGTACTAATAGACATGGTCGAGTTCTACTGGAGATACACTCCTACCCGGCACAGTATAGTCTTCTCATCAGCAACTCCGACATCCATAACCGTAGATAAGACTATCACGGCTGACACTGGGAAAGGCAACTCCATGATAAGAAAGAGAACAAAGGTAGTATTTCATCTAGTCCTAGGTGGTAAGCGCTCAAGCACGAGTGATCAGAATACGTCAAACTACTCCTTGGGGAACCCTCAGGAGGCTCTAGTAAACTACATAACTTCAATGGGGCAACAGCCAGAGAAGAAGACAGGGATCATACTTGACAGGGTATACTACATTGCAGAACTGTGCAGTAAAATAAACTGGAGTGATGTAGCACTAATATGGGGTTTGGACCAGAGTTATGGGAAATGCGTTAAAAAAGACGTGGGTAGGGATTCAAGGGTAATAGTTGGGAACAGCGCAGTGTCCTTTGGAATCGACATACCTGACCTCGACTTAGGGTTCATAACTTCAAACGACCCAGAGACACTCATACAGCGTTTTGGTAGGTTTGGCAGAGTGAACAAAGGTTCTGTAGGTGGGCAGACTGCTGAGGTGCACATTTTCGTGGAGGCTAGTAAGAGAGTAATAGATGCCTTACAAGGGGCTAATGGAAAAGAGTTGACCTATGAGGAATTCATTCAACTGATAAATAAAATGTACCAAGAGAGGATCTATGATGAGTTAGACTCGCTAGAGTTTTCAAGACTAAGGGAGAAAGTGATATTTGATACCTTCCTATTAGTGTATAACATAGCAAATGGCGAGTTGGCCTATACAACAGTAAACGAGAATTGGAGGGATATAGATACCAGAATAAACATAAGACCGTCATCTGAGGACTACTTCAATGTGTTTGCCTTCAGACCCGGGGGGATAGAAGGGAACATATGTGAGAACCCGGGCAAGGAGGACTTCTTCACCCTACTCAGAAACTTTAGATACAGTAGTGAGGGGGACTGTTTCCAGCTCTCACAGCCCTTAAAGGAATATCCATACTTGTTATTGGACAATTTAAATGGGATAGAAGAGTGTAAAATAACGACCTTTCAAGACTTCATAAACAAGGCTAGCCATCCAAACATAGTCTTAGTCAAGAATGGGATAATAAAGACTAGACCTAGAGATATAGAGGCATTAAAATACACATATGTCATCCCGATAACTAAAAAGTGCATAAAGTGGGGTAATTTCTCTAGTATGGCGCGGTACGTGGCAAGCTATGCACCAGCCCTTACCATATGCGTAGGAGATTTGAGAGAATACTGCAGTGACCCAAAGGCACTACTGCTATTTGTGTAATGATACTTAATAATTTTTTCCATTTCTTAGAGCCCTTTGTCATATTAATATCTTGAATTAATCCGATTCTAACTACTTTAAAACACTACCTAATCTAGCCATACTAATCTTGAATTAATCCGATTCTAACGCGATCTAGACAACAGTGTGACTTCTGACTCAAGGGTTCGTTAATATATTCCAACTCTTTGAAGTGTGGCCTTAGCAAAGCTTCTGTCAGTATATTAAAGCTCGTCAGATTTAGCTCTTAGTGAAACTTCAACTTGTTACATTAAGGTTGACCAAACTCCATTGAGGGGACTTGCTCCATCAATAAAGGACCCTAGTGATGTCTATGGAGAGAACGTCTAATCTATAAGGTAAAAAACAAAAGCCTATTGGGCTAGAACCTTTAACGTCCCTTGGGATCTTCTGATTCACATCTGTGCCACTACTCACACCACCACTAGAATTTAACAATCTAAATATGCTGTCAGATTGATGGTTCTAATGAGCTCGCACCACCACAAGACTTTAACGTTCCTAGAGATCCTCTGAGAAGCCTTCTCTCCACCGTAACATTCATTGTGTGTGGACAACAATTTCATCCATAAAGTTTATTCTCACCTAAACTAGTAGATTTCGAGTTTTGTCATAAATTAAGATTTTCAATCACCCTGAAAAGCAAAGTAGTTCGTCATTAGTAACAGAGTAAATAAAGTAATCAAATTCCACCCAAATACGGTCTAAGCAAATGTACCAGAGTAAATAAAGTTAGTTTGTACAGAGACGGAGTTTTAGTTCCTTGTCGTTGGTACAATTTTGCTCACTTCATTCAAGAGTGAAGAGGAAAGTCTTGTCTACAGTTTCAGCTAGATGCTAATCTTCATAAAACATCACCTTATATCCTAAAGTCCCTGTCTACAGTTTCAGTTAGACTATTCATGAAAAGCAAAGTTAGTGTGAAGTAACGAAATCCACTGGCAAGGAAGAGACTACCTTCAAGGAGTCAAACCCAGGATTAGAAAATGTAATTTCGGTAAGGGTGACAAATTTATTGTCGTATAAATAAATAACCCAAAAATACTTTTCGACTATAAAGAAAATTCAATATTTATCAGGTTGTCTATACACGTTTTTCCTCTCTACGATGTATGTATTAAAAATCTTCTAATTATTAACGGCTGTTATATAATTAAGAGTAGAAATAATGTGAAAATGTGTTATGAAATATTTAAAGGTTATCCTATTCCTATTGTACATTTATTAGCCCCATCCGGGTTTAGGCAAAACGGTGAACAAAGAACGAGTAAAGAGTATTATGGACTCCCTTCCGGACCCGTGCGGGGATATCTTTAGGGTTCCCCTAAAACTGCCTAAAACCCCCTTCCGTACCTAAGGGAAGAAAATGGACAAGGAAGGAAAGAAAATATTTATAAACGAGGAAATAAGAATGTAAAAATGATGAACACAACGACCAGTACTAACGACAAGAAACTAAAACTCTTGAGAACCCAGCGTACGAATCGCTGGACACTGTGTACTAACGACAAGAAACTAAAACGCCACACATCCACTTTATCACTGTCTGGTAGGTTGTACTAACGACAAGAAACTAAAACTACATGAACGCTATGGGTACACAAATTGTTTCTACAGTACTAACGACAAGAAACTAAAACAAGTGGAATTTGAGTAATGTAACTAATTGGCTAAGGTGTACTAACGACAAGAAACTAAAACATATTATAGTTTTTGACGTGTTAAAGTGGGGAATTGGTACTAACGACAAGAAACTAAAACCTGTTTTGTCTTAAAGAAGCCTTTAGATACCTCAAGTACTAACGACAAGAAACTAAAACGCAAATTCAAATTGGACACTGATTTTCCGATTATATGGTACTAACGACAAGAAACTAAAACAAGATTATTTTTGCTAGCATAAATCTCTAGAAGATAGTACTAACGACAAGAAACTAAAACCCCTATTTGTCGTGAACTCGACCTCAATCACGTTTTGGTACTAACGACAAGAAACTAAAACGATTTCCGATGATTAGACAGATTAATCCTAAATATGTACTAACGACAAGAAACTAAAACGATTATTCGCAAGCTGGAATATCTCAGTCGCATATGTACTAACGACAAGAAACTAAAACTAAAAGATATGGAAGAAATACTAAAGGAGATGAGAAGTACTAACGACAAGAAACTAAAACACTGACCTAGTAATTCGTAATCCTCATACTTGAGATGTACTAACGACAAGAAACTAAAACTAAAAATCTTAGCCCCTGGAACACCACCAATACCTCGTACTAACGACAAGAAACTAAAACAAATATCCTTATTATATATACTTGCTCTACGCAAGGTACTAACGACAAGAAACTAAAACATAAGGGTCTTGTTCGTGAGTGGTGATTCATAATGTACTAACGACAAGAAACTAAAACTAATAGGGTTGTCCCGAGGGACAACGCTATCATAAAAGTACTAACGACAAGAAACTAAAACAATATCACGCCATTTTTTTCAGACGGATACTTAAGTACTAACGACAAGAAACTAAAACGGGGGCTTTGATGGGCACGGGAGTATAAGTTCTATGTACTAACGACAAGAAACTAAAACAAAACAAATGATGAGAGAAGAAGGATTTGAAGAATTGTACTAACGACAAGAAACTAAAACAGAAAGGTCTTAACAGAGAAATACAAAGGAGAAAGAGTACTAACGACAAGAAACTAAAACATTTCACACTTCTTTCCGTTTCGCTCTTTCTCATAATGTACTAACGACAAGAAACTAAAACTCAGTTAGAGAACACGTTAGAAGCGAGAGGAATGTACTAACGACAAGAAACTAAAACAACCAAAGATGGGAAATATCTATATGAATGTGGAAAAGTACTAACGACAAGAAACTAAAACATATTAGGGCTATCACTGCAGCGCCACCACCACCTGTACTAACGACAAGAAACTAAAACATTGCCAAAAAGCTAAGGCAGGCAGGAGTGCAAGCATGTACTAACGACAAGAAACTAAAACAACCTTCAGAATTGGACTATTGCGAGAAAATAACGGCGTACTAACGACAAGAAACTAAAACAAATCGCTTATTTTAGGACGCATCACAAAGTTAAGGTACTAACGACAAGAAACTAAAACCAAAGATTTTACCCCTATTATATCTAACCTTAAACGTACTAACGACAAGAAACTAAAACACAAGAAATGATGGGACATCCCGCCCAAGAGGAAGGGTACTAACGACAAGAAACTAAAACTAACCACAGCTCCATCTGGTTCTCATTTCAATTCTCCAGTACTAACGACAAGAAACTAAAACATTTACCAAATAATCTCATTTGAAAATCCACAAGAGTACTAACGACAAGAAACTAAAACAGAAGGATTCCACTACCTCCTGTAACTGCTGAGAGATGTACTAACGACAAGAAACTAAAACATCTCTTACTCGAGACCGTGTCAGAGAAATTAAATAGTACTAACGACAAGAAACTAAAACTATTGTGGGGTCTAGTGAAATCATCAGTACATCACGTACTAACGACAAGAAACTAAAACCTGGTACAGCGCCGGGAGCTGGCACAGCAAATACCGGTAGTACTAACGACAAGAAACTAAAACTGGGCTAGCGCCAGTCAAGATGAGTGTGGATTCCCGTACTAACGACAAGAAACTAAAACATTTCTTATGATATAAGAATCCGCTCTTACTCCTAGTACTAACGACAAGAAACTAAAACATTTATAATTCCAACCGCGACGGGTACGGGCATTCGTACTAACGACAAGAAACTAAAACATCCAGACTGGAGGAGGTAACGCTTTTGGTAACCTAGTACTAACGACAAGAAACTAAAACAGATAGAAATACATGTTTCCAAACCTAGTAATGTTGTACTAACGACAAGAAACTAAAACCCAACATCGGAAACACTATTCTCAACGGGCTAAATTGTACTAACGACAAGAAACTAAAACATACTTACGTTTTGTGTCGCGGGGAAATTACTTAGTACTAACGACAAGAAACTAAAACATTAACGGATTACTATAGCTTACTGTCCATGTCGGTACTAACGACAAGAAACTAAAACAACGATAAGGATAGATCTTCTGAAGAATGATTTAGGTACTAACGACAAGAAACTAAAACCTCTGGGTTTCTGTGTGTGTATATATGAGAGAGAGTACTAACGACAAGAAACTAAAACTCTTCTGTCTTAGGTCTATACGTTTCTATGTCGAAATAGTACTAACGACAAGAAACTAAAACCTGCACAACCTAAGATGCAAGCCGTGATGAGCAAATGTACTAACGACAAGAAACTAAAACGCTGGTAAGCACAGCACAACAACTACAGACTGCAGTCCGTACTAACGACAAGAAACTAAAACTTGAAGAGTGTCAATCTCGCTTTGCACTTCTGAGATGTACTAACGACAAGAAACTAAAACATCAACTCGGAGGAGGGGGAGGAGGAGGTACGTACTAACGACAAGAAACTAAAACAGAAAAAGGGGTATCTGATATACCTATATAATATATGTACTAACGACAAGAAACTAAAACCCATAATCCCTCTGAATTAAGCCCATCTACCCTATGTACTAACGACAAGAAACTAAAACCCACAACGGCTTAATCGGAAGCCTGTACCCAAACTTCGTACTAACGACAAGAAACTAAAACTGTGACCACAAACTGCTCAAGGTTGATTGAACCTGTACTAACGACAAGAAACTAAAACACAAATATAATTACAGGATCTCCAACTGGTTACGTGTACTAACGACAAGAAACTAAAACCTGGTGCCTGTCCTACTATTGGGATTAACCCACTGGTACTAACGACAAGAAACTAAAACTTGGCTTTTCCGATACCGCCACAACAACAATACCATCGTACTAACGACAAGAAACTAAAACTCACTTCAATTCTCCAAATGCATTTTATGCAAATTCGTACTAACGACAAGAAACTAAAACGTGCTAAAGAGGCTCCATAGAAGTTCAGAGTGTGTACTAACGACAAGAAACTAAAACTTTTGATATCTCTTCAATATGATAATGCGATTTCAAAGTACTAACGACAAGAAACTAAAACTCGATAAAGTTATTTATAGCATTAAGAGCGTAGTTGTACTAACGACAAGAAACTAAAACATTGGAATGAAATACCTAGCCTCAAGTTCTTCCCTGTACTAACGACAAGAAACTAAAACTTTTTGCCAATTTCTATATCATTTACAATATCATCGTACTAACGACAAGAAACTAAAACTTACTGGTAAATAGAGACACTTTCTACTATCAAAGTACTAACGACAAGAAACTAAAACATCAAGTGTTTTCAGAGTTTGAAAGCGGGTGAGAATAGTGTACTAACGACAAGAAACTAAAACACAACCCTGGACTTACAGATACCTTAAAGAAGGAAGAGTACTAACGACAAGAAACTAAAACTTTATCTCAAGTGGAATGTTGTGACATAATATATCGTACTAACGACAAGAAACTAAAACAGAATCTCATTCTTTGCAAAATCAAACTTAGTTTGTACTAACGACAAGAAACTAAAACAGGCTTGAGGAACTCCCAGCTGATTACTATACATGGTACTAACGACAAGAAACTAAAACTGGTAAAGTCTGTAGCCACATTAACACCCACAAGAGGTACTAACGACAAGAAACTAAAACTTCAAATCGCTATAAAGTCGTAGAGATGTTGTGTATGTACTAACGACAAGAAACTAAAACGTGTAAAGTGCGATATAAGTCGATATTGAAACAAGGTACTAACGACAAGAAACTAAAACGTGGAGGGGCGGGTGGTAGTGGCGGAAGTTCTCCGTACTAACGACAAGAAACTAAAACATTATAATTATCCTATTGTTGATATGGTTCTTATTCTTTAGGGTACTAACGACAAGAAACTAAAACCCAAATGCCGTAAAGTATCTATCTAGCCTAGTAAGATGTACTAACGACAAGAAACTAAAACCTAAAGCATCAAATCCTTTTAATGTAAATGCCCCTAGTACTAACGACAAGAAACTAAAACTGTAAGACTGCAAGCGTTAGCTGGGGAAAACAATGCGTACTAACGACAAGAAACTAAAACAGAGTTATCTTGAACCTCCGTTCAACCTAGATTTATTGTACTAACGACAAGAAACTAAAACATCTGTTTTCTGATTGTTATTGTTTGCATTTTGCTGTAGTACTAACGACAAGAAACTAAAACTAAATGTCCTTTACCCCAGTCTTTATTACGATATCTGTACTAACGACAAGAAACTAAAACATATCACACAAAGATTTCAAAAATTATACTGTACCCCGTACTAACGACAAGAAACTAAAACATTATTACGTTGTTTATCGGGACAATTGATAAATCGTACTAACGACAAGAAACTAAAACAGAGCTAGGGCTTATCTTCCTCAAATGCCTACAGTCGTACTAACGACAAGAAACTAAAACAGGTGATTCGATCTCGATTATAACTGCTTCTGAATATGTACTAACGACAAGAAACTAAAACACTTATCTTCTGAGCTAGCCACTTCATTAGGTAGGTTTGTACTAACGACAAGAAACTAAAACCATAGTCTGGAAAGCTTTTTCGGTAAGTTTCACATATGTACTAACGACAAGAAACTAAAACAATATCAACACTGAAAGAGACACTACCTAGCGCATGTACTAACGACAAGAAACTAAAACTATCGGATTTTCAGTATTCTGTCCGCATATGGTAAGTACTAACGACAAGAAACTAAAACGGTTATCCTGTATCTCGCTGTGTCCTCGTCATACGAGTACTAACGACAAGAAACTAAAACAAGCTGATCTATCGCCTCGTTGTACGCATCTATAGTACTAACGACAAGAAACTAAAACGAGTAATTGTACGCTACGAAGACCCTGGCGAGCCCTGTACTAACGACAAGAAACTAAAACAGATGAAGGCTAATGGTATAGAGATATCCTATAAGTACTAACGACAAGAAACTAAAACTTTACAACAATTACCTGGTATATACAGCGAAATCGTACTAACGACAAGAAACTAAAACCAAACGTTGCAGAGGAACATTAATAACTTACAGCAGGGTACTAACGACAAGAAACTAAAACGTTTGCGCCATCTGTTGTACAGCGTTACTGAATGTATAAGTACTAATGACAAGAAACTAAAACATTGTATCCCTGCGCTACGTATTGTAGAATTTGTTGTACTAACGACAAGAAACTAAAACAACACTACATTACAGCCTTTCCCATTAAACCAAAACGTACTAACGACAAGAAACTAAAACTTAATAAAGCTGTGCAGGTAATGTCAGACAGTGCAGAAGTGTACTAACGACAAGAAACTAAAACATGGCAGATCGTGAATAAACTTGAAGAGATAATAGTACTAACGACAAGAAACTAAAACTGCTAAAAGTCACCCTATCTGGTGTGCAATCAGTGTACTAACGACAAGAAACTAAAACACTTTTATGATGCTGTTGAGAACATTTACATCAAAAGGTACTAACGACAAGAAACTAAAACATTTGGGTTGCCAGTGACAAATAAATACAACAATGTACTAACGACAAGAAACTAAAACTCAAATATTTTACAAAAACTGGTAAATTATTGCTTTTAGTGTACTAACGACAAGAAACTAAAACATAGCCTTTTGGAAGCCTTCCTATGTAAAACCCTAGTACTAACGACAAGAAACTAAAACTCATAATAGAACTCCATTAAGCTGTTAACCCCTTGTACTAACGACAAGAAACTAAAACTTTCTCAAAATTGTGTATTGCATAACGTGAAATATCGTACTAACGACAAGAAACTAAAACATTAACAAATAACGTAGAATATCCCCTGAGAAAATGTACTAACGACAAGAAACTAAAACGTTATAAGTAGCTTCTTATCTGTCCTGGCTAGCTCTTTGTACTAACGACAAGAAACTAAAACATTTCCGAGAAATACTGAAAAGGATTACAGAGGTGTACTAACGACAAGAAACTAAAACGTATAAATGGCTGTTCAGGAATCAAAAAGATACAGTACTAACGACAAGAAACTAAAACTTCTTTTTCTGCACTCAATAATTTAAATGTTAAGCGTACTAACGACAAGAAACTAAAACTTTGTGAAATTCTTAATTATATTAATAGGATTTATCGTACTAACGACAAGAAACTAAAACAAAATAAGTTGGGTCTAATCATAATTACCGGAAGGTACTAACGACAAGAAACTAAAACCTCGCATCGTAATGGGTTTGAAAGATCACGAGGCATGTACTAACGACAAGAAACTAAAACTACCTGTTCCGCGATACTCTCTTCAGGGCTGTTCAGGTACTAACGACAAGAAACTAAAACACTGTTACATACATAGGTGAAGTGTAGTTATAAGTGTACTAACGACAAGAAACTAAAACTAAGCTTTGCTCTGAGAAACCTAACGTGGCCTCAGTACTAACGACAAGAAACTAAACCTCCTAATTGCCAAATCTTTATAAGGGGGAGAGATTAATTATGTCTATGGAGAAATCCGTCACGATTCACCTCCCATACAGCAACTCTCAGCTGTACTCAGTCCTTTCGGACCCGGAGTTTGTGCTCCCCAGGCTCTTCCCACCTATAAAGGAAGTGGAGGTGACCGGCGACTCCTTTAATGCATACGGAAGGTTCATGGGGATGAGGTTCCACATCTACGGGATACTCAATAAGGGAGAACAGATAACCTATAAGATCTACCTCACAGCCGGTACCGGGAAAGGGGAGGGGAAACTCGTAATAAGAGTTGCTGACTCTCAAGTGGAGCTCAGGTTCGAGTACGAGGGTTGGATGGAGAGGTTCTCTGGGATCCTCTTCATGGATAGGTGGTTCGACCAGTTCGTCAAGAGGCTAAAAGAGGAAGGAGTTACCACAGGAGGTAAATAGGAGGCTGTAGCTGGACTTTCGAACCTGTTGGTCTTGCTAGCCTAGAGAAACTTCGCCCGTACTTACGACAAGAAACTAAGGCAATGGGGTGAGGGTAAATGGTCGATATAATGACGACAAGGAGTTGGGTTTCTGATGAAGATACAAAAACATTTAAATAATTAGTTTTCTTAAGTGTGTGGGCAACAATTTGGTTGATATAAATTGAATTTTGTCTATTGTGGAAAAGTGTTTTGTGTGAGGCAACTCATCTATTGGGACGAGAATGGGTTTGATTTCCTAACACTCACCAATGACGAGATGGCTAAAAATATTCTTCAACATTATTTACTCGAAATCTATTGGCATAATATGGATGAAATTGTTGTCCACACACTAAGAACATTAATAAAGCTTTCATACTAGTTGTAGAGATGTTGTTGAAGGGAGTAGGCTTAAAACAGGCTATTTAGGAGTATTAAAACCAGTAGAGATGATAGGTATAAGGACAGACTATCGAATTATTTGATACATGGAAGCTGCCAGATTATAAAGAGCTTTTAGCAGATATAATTACGTTAAGCCTATTTCAAAGAAGGTTATTCTCCCATGTTACGCTAAAGACTGTGAAGGGTAAACCAGATGGAGAGGCATTAACGATAGAGGAGGTCAGAAGTATTGAGGAGTTTTCCAAAAAGCTATTGAACGGTCTGTAATGGTGCGTACTGTTATAGTCGCTAAAATAAGGTTTCCTTTTTTCCTATAAAGCATGTGTACTAAGTGCAATTAGGGTTATCGTACTCACGACTATTCAAGGAGCAGTGTGGTCTGTCACTCTTAGGTAAGTGTTTTGGTTGTAACGAGTTGGCTAGATCACTTATTTCACACAATTAAACTCTTCATCAATTTTCTCCGATGAGAAGTGCCTGAGGAGGGCAAAAGTGTGAGGGATAAAATGAATGTAAAGGAAGAGCATTATATGGTCTGTTGCATGATAAGAGTGTGGGACATAAAGTTGTATTATACGAGGAGTTTAACGAGAGTACTTAACAATCAAAGCGTGGACGAGTTGAAACTAGTCGTGATGCTGGAAGACTTTTTAAAGAGTATTGGACCGGAAATAGGGTGACTTATAGGCGTGAAGCATTGAGCGTTACGTAAGTAAAATCGGATATGACGAGAATGTATAGTTTCAACTGTTACACCACGAATCGGGTATACCAGTCAAAGGAACGAGAGGATTGTCCTCCTCTCAACCGTCAAGGCTGTAATATATTCGGCAGATCTAGAACCCTCACGTGATGTAGTAAATATGAAGGCAAATTGTAACATAAAGCAGGATTACATTACGTCCATGGCTGATATAATAAATGAAGTTAACAAAAAGAGAGATGAGGTATATAAAATTAAGAAGATAGTTATAAATCGTTGGTAATAAGGAATAAGGTGTCAGCATTCTTACACCCCTTAACAGTAATTGACTCTGTTGCTGCTACTCTCAATAGGAAGACTGGTAAAGATGATCAACTTGGATTAGCAAAATGGAGGAGCTGAATTAGGAAGAGGTGTAAACAAAATAAAACGTCTTGAAAGCCCTTGGCACGGATTAATAACTGACTCATTAATTATGCACGGACTAGTTAGGTTGTACGATATGTTGTCAGAATAGGCGAGAAGTACAAAGTTTGTGGAGATTTTTCAAACTCCGATAAATTGAACTAATTAATGAGGAAACAGAAGCATATAATAAAAATAAGGATATGATTAATTCCTGTAGCGTAATAGGGAAGATAAATGACTCTAACATAAACGTAGCGTGGATTAAGAAGAAGTGGATTAATAACTTCAAAAACAGTTCTAATAAGCTTAACCTACTCACATATAAAGACCTTGGACATAAGGAGAAGAATGGGGAGGGAAGGTCTGACTCAAAAGTTCTCTATACTACTTACCTCCCTATTTCATTTTTCTACGGTAAATATTATGGTAAAAATTACAATATTGATCATACGCTGTATAGGTTTGCGGGACTTGTTTCTTCCTCTCGACGCTAGGTATAATAGCTGGTACTCTGATAGTTAAGTATATAAAAAAGACAACTATTACCCTAATATCTCTGATACCAGAGGAGAAAATGAGTAAATTTATCGTTATTACAGTGTTGAAGGTAAGAGTATAAACTCAGTTGACAATTAAAGCGACGTTGATATATGCACTATCAGTGGGAGAGACCTTATACGCGTTTGATCAAGAAGGTGTAAGCGCATTAGTATGGAGAATAGGGAAGAACGAAAGCTCTCAAAGGGCATTACAGCCACAGTTAATCAACGTAACTGATTTACTAGAAAAGATTGCACACATAAAGGTGGAATTTCCAGAGTTCCCAAGACTACTCCAGGATCTTAAAGGTGAGAATGCAATTTTAGACCGTCTAGCTGAGTTCTTACTCTTTGGAGGTGATCCGTATAAGAGATCTGTCACTCTTTACGGTAAAGAGTAAGAGTAAGTACCGAATTAGTAGTCTAGCTAAGGCCTTATTAATGTAGTATCATGAAGTCATAGATACACCTATATTCTAGTGTTTTACTGACTGTCTATCTTCCTCATGTAAGTCCTTTTATTTGCTGATTACAAGTCTCTTAATGCGAAGTTAGTCTTCACTTCTAATCTCCTTCATGCCCTAAAGGGTTGACCCTTCTTTTCATCAATTTTTCCACCTTCACATTACCTTGTCTGTCAATTATGATTTGATTTCAAGTAATTTTTTATGCCGTCGCGTTGCCGTGGTAAGCAGTTTCAGCGTGTGGACAACGATTTCGTCCATTTTACTTTAGAGTATATTTTTCAGCTAGTGTTTCTCTTTGAGTTAAGTGCTAGGAAATTAAACTCTAAAATACTTTTCCACAGTAAAGAAAATTCAGTTTATATAAAAATGTCAACACACAGAACAGTCAAACAAAGCTCAACAAAGGGAAGTCTTAACTATTTAACCTTAAAGAGAGGATAAGTGGTAAAAAAGCGTAATTAAGTATTGAAAATGTGGAGTATACAATCTTACCATAGATGAGCACGTAAATTTGGAGAAGGGAGTTGCATGTATAATAAGGGCTAAAAATTCGAAGTCAAAGGTCCTTCCCAAAGAAGAGTACATAAAGGACGGACTATTAAAGATGATCTTTACGAACTTAGCAGAGCTATACTGTGTATATAATAATCCGTATAAAATTAATGAGATGAAAACTTTCTTAAAACTTACCGGTAATATACTCCCTTCAAACCCAGCAATCTAAGATTTTAGAGAACTTAATAAGGGAGACTGAGGGTAACAGTTTTCGAGTATTGAATGGAAGGATTATTAAAACCAAAGCAAACACGGTATCATATATTGATTTCGTACATTAATAATAAAATTCAAGATAAATTAATGGTTTCTATCTTTTCTTCGCCAACTTTTTTTGACTGCTTTAAAATTTTCATGATAAGCTACTCTGACTCCCCCACTTTATCAGAATAAGAATATAACTTTTCCAAGTTCATTAGATAAGGGTTACGTAAGGGTTAACTGTGAAGAGATGAAGCTACAGAATTAAACCTAACTCCAGCTACCATGTAAAAAGGATTTATGTGCTTTATCCTTTTAGGATGCATCTCTCGTAGATTAGTTGAACACAAATGCGCTATAGACAGCTCCTTTCAATCTCTTTTGAGATACATCGTTACAGTATTTTCCATACTATGGGATTACTCAACTCTACCTTTCAATCCCTATTTGGATGCATCGAACCCGCAAGTTTCCCAAACCCCTG
This sequence comes from Sulfolobus sp. B1, assembly GCF_007050195.1. Taxonomy (NCBI): domain Archaea; kingdom Thermoproteati; phylum Thermoproteota; class Thermoprotei; order Sulfolobales; family Sulfolobaceae; genus Sulfolobus; species Sulfolobus sp. B1. Next base: position 16,170 of record NZ_QIMI01000018.1, read on the forward strand.
AAGAGGATATAAGTCCAACTTTCAATCCCTATTGGGATGCATCAATACGACTGTCACTGCAGTGACATCAATGCAGAACAGTTTCACCTTTCAATCCCTATTTGGATGCATCATATCCTATCTCTTCCCTTATCACTATAGAGATCAGTAGTCTTTCAATCCCGTTTGGGATGCATCAGGAGTTACGGTATATTTAGTGGCAGTAGGAAGTCTAGGCTTTCAATCCCTTATGGGATGCATCTTAAAGGCGTTAGACATACTACAACAATATATTCAAACGCTTTCAATCCCGTTGGGGATGCATCATGAAAACGACGCTATGAACATCGCAAATCAAATAGTAGAGCTTTCAATCCCGTTGGGGATGCATCGCGGGAAAAAGAAAAGGAACAGATGAGTACTGGTTAGCAATCTTTCAATCCCGTTGGGGATGCATCCTTTAAGCCAGAGTGGTTAGGGAAAGAAAGGGGGATGTCTCTTTCAATCCCGTTGGGGATGCATCTCATACCAGTAGGCACATCCAAATTTTAGGAAATAACTTTCAATCCCGTTGGGGATGCATCAGAATGGAAGCTGGACATATATAACATGAGAAACATCACAGCTTTCAATCCCGTTGGGGATGCATCAGGAACTACTAGGCTGGAATAGACCAACAGAGAAATTAGGCTTTCAATCCCTTATGGGATGCATCACGTATCATTCTTCGCACTGAGCCATCCAAATGTAGCTGCAACTTTCAATCCCTTATGGGATGCATCAATAATCTCTGCACAACCACAAAATCAGCCTTATACGGTCTTTCAATCCCTTATGGGATGCATCTTACGATAAACCAGATTACGTAAAAATGCAGAAAGGAATCTTTCAATCCCTTATGGGATGCATCATGTTATCCCTCAAAGTGCACAAGTTCTAGCTAATCCCAATCTTTCAATCCCTTATGGGATGCATCTTTGATTCATGGTGATCAATCATATAAACAGTGTTATTCCTTTCAATCCCTTATGGGATGCATCCGATTGCTGGCTCTTCCCCCCTAACAGCTGGGGTTGGCTTTCAATCCCTTATGGGATGCATCAGTGGGAGCCATGGGCACAGAATGGTTACTATGTTAGTTACTTTCAATCCCTTATGGGATGCATCACACAAAGTAAGCTGGCATTACTTATGTATAATTTTGTTTCTTCTTTCAATCCCTTATGGGATGCATCCAAATAGGGGTATGGCAAATATTTTTGAACGCGTTAAAAGACTTTCAATCCCTTATGGGATGCATCTTGTTCTAATGCCAATACCAGATGGCATCTACCACATTCATAACTTTCAATCCCTTATGGGATGCATCTTTTTCAAAGCCATGTTTAAAGAGCACAACACAAGATATAGCTTTCAATCCCTTATGGGATGCATCAAATGTAATCTGTAAATTGTTATATGTTGTAGTTGACGATCTTTCAATCCCTTATGGGATGCATCCTAGAGACATGGAGAAATAGAACAGCGTTCAAGACAGAACTCTTTCAATCCCTTATGGGATGCATCACAGTTTAGCTTTACAGAAAAACTACTTTACAGATTTTGTAACTTTCAATCCCTTATGGGATGCATCCGTAATTTTTGCATCTAACACAACTGCAATTTTCGAGAATCTTTCAATCCCTTATGGGATGCATCAGGTTTTAGCAAGCATACCGTACTACTTCGAGGTTGACAACTTTCAATCCCTTATGGGATGCATCAAAAGCGAGAGATGTTAATGCAAAAGTTAGTAGAAATCTTCTTTCAATCCCTTATGGGATGCATCTTTATTGCTGTTATCTCAGCGTCAAGACCCTGCCATGATGCTTTCAATCCCTTATGGGATGCATCGAAAGATTAATGGGGGAATTATAGGATTATAATATTCATCTATCTTTCAATCCCTTATGGGATGCATCATTGCTTAAGCAAACCGATACGTTCATAATTGTCAAACCGCTTTCAATCCCTTATGGGATGCATCAGTATTCGTTTGTAGTCACTCGCTATTGCACTGGTAACGTGCTTTCAATCCCTTATGGGATGCATCAACTTTAGGTTTGTTTCGTGATGGTCGTACATATATATCCTTTCAATCCCTTATGGGATGCATCGCCAATAGAGCTAGGTGGTTCTTATGCCAGTGGAAACGCCTTTCAATCCCTTATGGGATGCATCGAGAAAGTCAGTCTTTAAGGGGCTTTTGGCTAATATCTTTCAATCCCTTATGGGATGCATCGGGTCGCCGAGACTATGCGGAAAGATGATGATATAAACTTTCAATCCCTTATGGGATGCATCTTGGTATAGCTGCGTACGCTTTGCTAATGAAGAAGAAAACTTTCAATCCCTTATGGGATGCATCAAATGTTTGAACGCGTTAAATTCCCCGATTTAACGAATCACTTTCAATCCCTTATGGGATGCATCCGGCGACACAGGTAAAAGAGATAGCAAAGGGGATGGGGACTTTCAATCCCGTATGGGATGCATCAAAAAATGGCTCTAACTCTCGCAGAAGATATATTAATTCTTTCAATCCCGTATGGGATGCATCAGCAAAATGTTAATGTCTCTCAGCTGTTGAACATATACTCTTTCAATCCCGTATGGGATGCATCCTCTTACTGGACCTCTAGGTATTTTCCCTAAATTTTACATACTTTCAATCCCGTATGGGATGCATCAGGTATGAGAATTATAAGAGAAGACTGAAGCCACTGATCTTTCAATCCCGTATGGGATGCATCTTGAGATGAATAGAGCACTGTCTGCCGACGATGAGACATCTTTCAATCCCGTATGGGATGCATCTTTTATCGTGTTACTGCTGATGAAATTATAAAAATTACTTTCAATCCCGTATGGGATGCATCCTAGACATAGTGGGTATGTCTGACGTGCTGGAAATTGTACTTTCAATCCCGTATGGGATGCATCAAGACATCCATTCCTCTGTAGTTCAAATAAAGACATTATCTTTCAATCCCGTATGGGATGCATCATACAGAATGGGAGAATATCATTATATCTCGATAACAGCTTTCAATCCCGTATGGGATGCATCCTACTACGCCTATTATTAGCCCCCAATTAGTTTTACTTTTCTTTCAATCCCGTATGGGATGCATCATGATTATATGTTTGGCACGATAAAAGGTCATGCTTATTTCTTTCAATCCCGTATGGGATGCATCCTAAAGTCTTTGTGAATTATGGAACATTCGAATTAAGTAACTTTCAATCCCGTATGGGATGCATCA
>NZ_QIMI01000187.1:0-2260 GCF_007050195.1 Sulfolobus sp. B1
AAGGGATGAATACGCGAGAAAAGCTGAAAAGGATGGTTTTAAAGTTTATGATATTCCAGAAGCGTTTGAAAGGGCTGACATAGCATTAATGTTAATACCAGATGAGGTTCAACCTGAGATTTATAAAAGTGTGGAAAAGATAATTGAGAAAAAGGATGGTTTCGTCCTAGATTTCGCCTCAGGTTATAACGTGGCTTTTGGATTTGTTAAGCCACCTAAGAACGTTGACACAATAATGGTAGCTCCCAGAATGATAGGTGAAGGAATAGTGACATTGCATAAACAAGGTAAGGGTTACCCAGTCTTAATAGGTGTAGCAAACGATTACTCCGGGAAAGCCTGGGATTACGCAATAGGAATAGCTTCAGCTATAGGGGCTATAGGCAAAGAAGGTGGAGTTGCAGTTAGGTCATCTTTCGAAGAAGAAGCTTTGTTAGATTTATTAAGCGAGCACACGTGGGCTCCCTTACTTGTCGCCACTATGAAAGCCTATTTTGACGTGGTAACAGAAAAGTATGGTGTCTCTCCAGAGGCAGTTATTCTAGAACTTTACGCCTCTGGTGAGTTGGGAGAAATTGGTATGGCTATGGCTGAATATGGATTATTCGAGCAACTGAAGTTCCATTCCACTACTAGCCAATACGGGCATTTGAGCAGGGCAGAGAAGTATTATGATATAGTTAAAAGAATATGTGAGGAGGAGGCTGAAAAGATACAAAATGGGGAATTTGCAAGAGAGTGGACTTTAGAGCAAATAGCTGGAAAAGTAGTCTTAAATAGTCTATGGAAGAAGTTTACTAATAGCAAGATGTCAATGTCAGAAAAAGAGTTATATGAAATATTAGGAAGGAAAAAAGATTAATTTTTTATTGATCTGTTGCTTCGTTAATTTCTTCTAACCTCTTACCCACCGTATTGGGTGTTAAGAAAAGTACCAATATAGCCATTATTATTGCGGGTATCCACGGTATTGTCCATCCTCCCACATTTCCTAAGGCATATATGAGAGGAAGTATGACGAGTAATCCCACAGCACCTCCTGCGTGTCCTACTCCATCAGCTATAGAATATCCAGTAGCTCTAGCAGCTGTGGGAAAGTTATCTATACACATCTGGTAGTAAAGCTGATACCAACCTACTCCTATGAGCTCAGCTAAGAATGCTCCTATGAAGAATAATGTTGACGACCTTATTGCACCTCCATACCCCATAATACCGGTTCCCAACGTATATATGATCACAGAAATTATGGTCATCTTCCTTCTATCATACTTATCGATGAAGGGTCTTAGTATTATAGACCCTAGAAAAGCTCCTATACCTGCTAGACCAAATAAAAAGACTATTTGTGATAGTAAGGCTCCAGAATAGCCTAACACTACCTTAGCCCACGTCTCTGGGATTACTAAAAATGGATAATCCATGAAGTAGACGAAAAACATTAAGAAGAATAACGCTAATAACCTCTTTAGATATTTAGGTTTAGCTAATATCTTGAAGGGATTTTGCTTTGGAACGTTATACATTCTCATGTCTGGCTCTGGCAATGACGTAAGACTAGTTCTAATCATAGAAACTTTTTCCATTGAGGAAATTATCTTTTCTGCCTCATCAAACTTACCTTTTGAGGCTAGGAATCTAACCGTTTCGGGAGCATACGCTCTGATTGCAAGAGCTAAAAACGCCAAGATAGCTCCTACTAAGAACACTATTCTCCAACCTATTGATGGTATACTAGTAACAATAATAGCAGCTATGAATGGACCAATCCCTATTCCAGCCCATCCTCCAATAAATGCTAAATTAGTATATCTACCTCTTTTGGCTGAGGGTGACATTTCGGACATGTAAGTCATAACTAATACTAGGTCAGCACCAATTGCCATTCCAGTTATAAATCTAAATGCTGCTAACATAGGGTAATTTACTGATAAGGCATCCCCTAAACTCCCTATTGCTGTGAGCAAAGCCGTAAATATTAATGTAGGTCTTCTTCCTATGATATCTGCGAAGTAAGAGAAAAGTGGCGCCCCTACGACATATCCCCATAGACCTAAAGAGGCTACCAGTGAAGCTTGAAATCCCGTGACGACGAATGGTATATATGGTAATGCGAAACCTACGTTTATAACGTCATATAATGTTATGAAAAAGCTAAATCCCATTGCCCATATTATGGCATAGGATAGTCCCCATGTAGGTAATCTATCTACTCTTGCTACATAATAATCTGGATTTGTTTTAAGGTCACTCATATGTT
>NZ_QIMI01000188.1:0-2214 GCF_007050195.1 Sulfolobus sp. B1
CCATAAAGTACGTTTGATGGGTTACTTAATGGTAAGTTAATTGGAGAAGTTATGCTACCCTCAATCTCAATATATTGCCCAGGAGAAACACTGCCTGGTTCCGTAACTACTTGAGGCAATATGAATAGACTTTGCATATATATACCGTTAGTAAACGCGTCAAATCCGTAACCGTTCACTGCCTCTATTAACAAGTCACCAGAAGTCAAGTTTAATGGTAAATAGACTCCCCCTGTCCCATTTGCTACAGTTACGTTAATACTAGTTAAAAATGTATATTCATTATTAGTAATGTTATAAACGTAGATGTTAAAGGTAATGTTAGTAGGACCTAAAACAGGCTGACCGTAAATATTGCTAACATTTACAGCAAGAGGTACTCCAAACTCGCTATCAACTGGAACAAATGTAACTGGAGAAAAGAATTCCACATAGTAACCAGAGAAAGCCTCATAGTATCCGATACCGCTAATACCATTATTAGCTTCTCCAAATACGTAAAAGAATAGAATACCGTTTGCATCACTAGGTAGAGTTAACGACCCAACCCATACCTTACTTAAAGGATTATATGTGAGATTAACTAGGGAAAGATTACCTAAATAATTCTCTACCAATGCATGAAATTCTCCACTTTGAACTGGAGAGCCATTATATGTTACATTAGCTACTATCAGCACTCTTTGACTAGGATAGAATTGAATAGCTGGTAAGGTTGGTATTGAAGTATTATAAACATTAATAACGATCGATAATCCTTGTTCACTTGAATTTACAGGAAACAATTTAGCAAAATACCCTGCATTAATCGTACCATAACCCGTAACTAAATTATAACCATAGGCAGAAACCCAAGGTATGTTATATCCAAATGTTACTGGCTCAATGGCTTTTCCATAATATTTTTCATACATATATTGTAAAATCGGATTAAGTAAGCCTATCCTCATGTGCAAGTAGCTCTCTACATTAGCTAAGATACCAGCAGTAAGAGGAGATGCTTCACTAGTACCTCCAGAAATCCCTGTAATGTTAGTAGGACATACTATAAATATGCCGGGATATACGTTAGCGTTAGCCGAGATCTCTGGAATCAGTTTACCATTAGGATAAGTTGATGGAGTTGGTAATGACCATTGATACCAAGGTTTAGGCTCAATTATACTTACACCACCAGTAGAGCCACCATAATTAAGGCCATTAGGGACAAAACCGTAATTTGACCAGGCTGTCTGGTAATATGAACCATTAGGAAACTGTACATAAACTGTAGTTCCACCTACCGAAGTAACAAAGGGAGAAGTAGCTGGATAGCCTACAGTCCCAATAGGACCGTTACTATAACCAGAACCTCCCGCATCACCAGAGCTCGCTAGGAAAGTTATTCCCTCAGCAGAACCTAAAGCATAATACTCATCACTCAACATTATACATGTGTAGAAAGCTTGCCCATTGAATGATGAAGAAAACGCTGACTCTCGAATACCAAAACTCTGGGATAAAACGTTTACAGCGTCTTGTTGAACTATGTAGGCTATTATGCTAGCTAATGGTAATTCATCATTAGCTATGTATAAGATTATGTTAGTCTTAGGAGCCATCGTGTGAGCAACTTCAACATCTAAACTTATTTCACCTGCCCATCCTGTTAAGATACCTAAGTTAGGATTATAAGGACCTATTGGTATTACAGTAAAGTTAGGAGGATTAGGCAAGCCAGTAACCTTGTCAAAATAAACTAATTGCTGATAGATGTAAGGATCACCATAGAAGTCGAGTATTCCAATAGTAGTGTTCTCCCCTTGAGTAGGTATGGATGAAGTATTATACACTTTTTGTAAAACTGTAGGCCAATATCCCTCAATAGGGAAGGTTTGATTGATCGTACTATATAACTTCTCTATATCTTTTTGAGTTATTAGTGTGGACGGATGAGAGAAATATATTGTTGAGACATTACTGGAATACACTAATGCGTTAATCTTAGGCATCCCATAGGAGGTATAATAGGTTACACTACCGTTAGAGTAGACAGCAAAATTGAGACCTAAATATTTTTCAACTTGAGATACAGTTCCTTGAATAACTATGACAGAATCTAATGCCGTAAATAAAATTTTAAAGCCATCATTGTTCAAGTAATCCATTATAGTATTAAACTGATTTGTAGGTAAGAATAATTGAGAAACTTCTTGAGAAGTTAAGAACTTATGA
>NZ_QIMI01000189.1:0-2202 GCF_007050195.1 Sulfolobus sp. B1
GCAATAACTACTCCTATTTATCAAACCACTGCTTATCTTTACCCTGAAGGTGAGAAATACAGATATTCAAGGGAGGCAAATCCGACAGTATTAGAACTTGCAAAGAAAATAGCCGAGTTAGAAGGAGCAGAACAAGGTGTAGCATTTTCGTCCGGGATGGGGGCAATATCAACTGTCAGTTTATCATTACTCAAGCCTAATGCTAATGTTTTGATTCATCGTGACATGTTTGCTAGAACATATAAGTTTTTTATGGACTTTGTGAGAAGTTGGGGAGTTAACGTCGATTCATCATTACCAGGGAATCAAAATCTTATTGAAATGGCAAAATCTAAGAAGTATAATCTAATATTCATAGAAAGCATATCTAATCCACTATTAAGAGTAATTGATATTCCAGAGTTGTCGAAAATTGTAAGAGAATACAATGGAATCCTAGTGGTTGACTCAACTTTTGCTACTCCAATAAATCAAAAACCACTGGAATTGGGTAGTACAATAGTAATTCACAGCGCGTCAAAATTTCTGGCTGGACATAATGACGTAATAGCAGGGCTTGCGGCAGGTTATTCTGAGTATTTATCTGTTATAGATCAGATGAGGAGAACGTTAGGTACTTCTCTCGATCCTCATGCAGCATATCTTACTCTACGTGGTATTAAGACGTTAAAAATAAGAATGGATGTTATAAATAGAAATGCTGAACAAATTACTGAGTTCTTAGAAGGTCATTCAAAGGTAAAACGTGTATATTATCCTGGTCTGAAGACCCATATGGATCATGAAATAGCTAGAAGAGTATTGAAGGGATTTGGTGGTGTTATTAGTTTTGAGATAAAGGGCGGTGGAGAAGAGGTAATGAAGGTCATGAAGTCTTTAAAGATAATAATCCCAGCTCAAACATTAGGTGGGGTTAATTCAATAATATCTCAACCATCCACAATGTCCCACAGAAGCTTAACTGTTGAAGAGAAGAAGGTTGTAGGAATTACTGACTCTCTCCTAAGATTATCAGTTGGTATAGAAGACGTTAATGATTTGATTGAAGATTTAGATAGAGCACTTAATAGTATTACATAATATTGAAAAATATTTTTAAATTAGTCTTCTTACTAAAATATTAAAATACTAGCTTTGGATACAATACGGTTGAAACGAATTTATTCGGTTGCAAGTCTAACATTAGATGTATACAATCTAATAGATGCTTGACAAAATCCTTCATTATCTTTTTAGATTCAACTGATCTATCTTCATGAGACAAAACGACTAAATAATCTACTGATCAATTGATTGAGCTCTAAAGCCAAGTAGTTAGATGTATAGTAATTCCTCCTTAAATTCTACTACAATATAGTTCTTATCTCACGTTTTAGTTCATCTTCCAACATATGTTTTATTTCATTTCTATGAATTCTTGTTAAGTGTAAATATAATCCTTTCTTAGTAAATGGTCCCCTATTACATAATTTACAGTAAAGTAGATTGTTATTTTCATAAGACAACCAAAAAGAAACTTTATCTATCGAATTTAAAGCTATTTTTTTAGACGATATTCCAACTAATCTTACTACCTCTTCGTCTTTTACTGGCATTTTGCATGCTTTTTTCACTGTGCTATCTATTAGCTTCTCAGCTGTTATTGAGATCCCACTATCCATTTTTCATCCCATAAAGCTGAAATTCCGATGGCAACAGCTAATAATGATATAAGTCTATTAGCCCTTTTCTCTACGTCTATGAAATTGAAAAACATTCGTACGTCATTTAAATCTATACCTAATGCCCTAAATATTTTCTCAGTATTTGCCTCTAGTTCAATTATGTTCACACTATCTATAACGTTATGGTCAAGCTTCTTTTTAATATCAACCACAGAATCTAGAATTTTACCTAACTCATCCTCATCGATGTTTCTGAAAATTTTCGTTATGTTAACCTTGATTTTTGATCCTATTACCTCAGCCATACCGGGTGAATAGTCTATGGGGGATATTTTAGATATCCACAAATCAACATATCTTCTCACGGTTTCCTTTATATCATCACTTTCCCCCTCTAGCTCAATTACAACGGATGCAGCAGCCAATATGTGGGCCAATGCTTCTCCTACCCTTAGCTCTTCTTCAACGTAATCTGTCAAGTTATTTGCAATATTTTTTGAATCAGCTTCTATACTCAAAGTTATCCCTAGTTATCATG
>NZ_QIMI01000190.1:0-2201 GCF_007050195.1 Sulfolobus sp. B1
GTTGGTTGTTAAAAAACATAATAGCAGGAATAGCATTTTACGGGAATAGTATAGGCGTACCAGTAGTAGGTGGTGAATTAGCATTTGATGAATCATTTAACGATAATCCTTTAGTTGATGTGGCTTGTGTGGGTGTAGTTAGAAAGGATAAAATAATTCCTAGTGTAGTTAAAGAGCCTGGGTTAAAGTTAGTTTTAGTAGGTTTGACTGGGGTTGACGGTTTAGGTGGGGCTTCTTTTGCTTCAAGAAAATTGAGCGGAGAAGACGAAATTGGGGCTGTTCAAATAGCTGATCCTTTTGCTGGCAAAATAGTTTTAGACGCAACACTAGAGGTTTCAGATAAGGTAGAAGCTATAAAAGATTTAGGTGGAGGAGGCCTCGCAGTAGCTGTGACTGAAATCGCAAATGGACTAGGGGCAATAGTGAATATAGAAAAAATTCCTCTGCGGGTTAAGGGAATGGATCCAATAGACATAGTCGTGTCTGAGACACAAGAAAGAATGTTGTATGCAGTTAAACCTAATAAAGTAGATGAAGTTTGTGAGATTTTTAAACAATACGAATACCCATGTACGGTAATAGGCGAGATAGTTAAAGATCCTTATATAAAGTTTAGGTATAATAACAAGGATATAGTAACACTACCCTCTGATATTCTGCTTAACCCTCCTAGATTTATTTGGCCAATAAGAAGAAAGGAAAAAGATAGTGTTAAAAAAGAGACAAAATCTTCTATATCTCTTAAGGATGCCTTATATACTGTTCTATCTCATCCTGATTTAGTAAGTAAAGAGTGGGTGTATAGTCAATACGATTATGAAGTTAATACTTCTACTGTAGTTAAGCCTGGAGAAGCTGATAGTGCAGTATTACTTTTGCCTAACGGAAAACTATTAGCAGTGAAAGGTGATGCAAATCCAGATCTATGTGAAGAAGACTCCTATGAATGCGGTAAAGGTATATTTGCTGAAGCTTACAGGAATCTAGCGTCAGTTGGGGCTAAGGGAATAGTTGCAGTCGATCACCTTCAGTTTGGAGATCCTAAAAAGCCAGAAGTTTACAATGATTTTGTAGACGCAGTTAGAGGCATAGGAGAAGCAGCCAGATTTTTCAACATACCTATTGTAGGTGGTAAGGTTTCATTCTATAACGAGAATAACAGAGGTATTCCAATAAAGCCCACTCCATTAATAGTTATGGCTGGTATTGTACAAGGGAAATTCTTGAGGAACAGAGTTGAGGAAGATACTTACATAGTACTCTTAGGATATACTAGGGGAGAATTAGGTGGTTCATTATTTTCAAAAATATTTAATGTTATATCTGATGTCCCTAAGGTTAGACTTCAAGAGGATTTACTAGCATCACAAGTTGTTCTGGAATTAATCAACGATGAAAAGATAATTTTTGCAAAAGACGTTAACAAAGGTGGTCTGGCTTATTCATTATTTAGTATCGTTCATAATGGATTTGGAGTTAGCATAAATGATAAAAATGTAATAGCAGATACTGATGATTTAAAAAGAATTTTATTTTCAGAAAGTAGTGGAAGATTCATATTATTATCTAATGATCCAGATTGGATAATAAGGAAAGCAAACAGTAAGGGAATAGTTGCCTCGGTTATAGGAAATGTCGATAAAAATTCTGGTGTTTTAGAGATAAATGGTGAAAAATTCGATTTAAACAAGCTCGTTGATTATTATCGTTATTTCCTTGAGGAGGAGATGATTAATGGTTAAACTACATGAAAATTGTGGAATTTTTGCTATATCGTCAAGATATCCAATCAATATACAGTTAGTTGTAGAGGGGCTGAAATTACTTCAGCATAGGGGACAAGAGTCAGCTGGCATATCTTACTCAGAAAGGGAAAAGGTATATACTATTAAAGGGTTAGGGCTAGTAGAAGAAGTATTTAGGGACAAGCTAGAAAAGATAATACGTAATGGTATAGGACATGTAAGATATTCAACGACCGGAAGTAGCTCAATTGATGAAGCACAACCTTTAGGCGACTCTGATATTGTAGTAGCGTTTAATGGTACAATAAGTAACTATTATAAATTTGGCTCATTCAAAACTGATACTGAGTACATCTACTCATTCTTCAAAAAGAGGATAGTTAAGGATAGTATAATTGAGACTGTGAAGAATTTTATGGAAAATTCTGATGGAGCGTACTCCGCTTTAATTCTAAT
>NZ_QIMI01000191.1:0-2186 GCF_007050195.1 Sulfolobus sp. B1
CTCTTAAAAACCTTACTAATACTCCTAGCAACAATCCTAACCAAACATCACACCCCCTTACCTCCTCCTCCTAGGGCAATTAACCCTCTTATAAAGTATCTTCCAAGGAATATAAATATTGCTAGTGGTATTATACTCGCTAACATAGCAGCAGCGAATGTGTCATTATATAACGTGCCATATCCTCCAGTATACGATTCTACGGCTACAGAGATTAACCTCATACCCGGAGTTGTAACCAAAATTAGAGGTATGAAGAAATTATTCCATGATTGTATTATAATGAATATTAACGTTGATATAAAACCTGGCAAAGAGAGAGGAAACACTATCCTCATGAATATCTTTAAATCTCCAGTTCCGTCCATTTTAGCAGCTTCTATTAAACTTCTGGGTATCACGGAAATAAACATTGACATTAACAATGCTCCAGTAGGGATGTAAAATATTAGCATGGCAAAAATTATGCCTATATAACTATCTAAAATACCCATACTTACTATTAACCTTGTTAGGGGTATTAAGGTAGCTTGATAAGGTATGAAAGTCGCTAATGCTATTAAGGAAAATAATACATCGCTTATTGTTGAGGAAAACCTACTAAAGGAGTAAGAGAGAGTGTAGAAGAAATATGCACCCATAGCACCTAGAAACGCTGACACTAATGAAGTTGGAATTACGACTATTAGACTGTTAAGTAACGGTTTCGATAATGCACTGATAACTGTAATATAAGCACTTATTGAAAATTTAGTCGGAGGCGCTAATACTGGACTAGATAATACCTCTAAATTACTCTTAAATCCGTTTATGAGCATTGCATAGACTGGTATTAACCATATCACACTTATTATTGCTAATGCTAGGTAATGTAATGTGGCCTTTACGACTGGCCTCATCTCCTTATCCACCTCCTAATTATGATTAAAGCGTACGGTATTATAATGATCGAAGCTATCACTGTTATTATTGTGGCAACTGCTGTAGCTTGAGAGAAGAATTCTACAGTGAATAAGTAATACATATAGACTACTAAAGTTTGGAGGAAAACATTAGTAGGTCCTCCAGATAATATGTAAGGCAGACTAAATATTCTAAATGAAAATAAGAACAATAGGGCAGTCGATATGATAAATGAGTTTGTAGAATTAGGAATTAAGAACTTATATAAAATCTTAAAAGAATTAGCGCCATCCAACCTGGCTGCCTCCACTATCGTCTTATCAATATTCATGAAACCGGCTAAGTAGAATAACGCCGCAATTCCAGTATAAGCCCATATTGACACGATAATTAAGCTTGGAAACATTGTAGAAGTTGATGATAACCAGGGGAATTGTGGCAAACCTATTTTGACGAATAACCAATCTATACCTATGTTAATATTATACAGCCATAGCCAAATTAATGCATTTACAGCCATTGATATGGCAAGAGGATATATTATGATTGAAAGAAATACTGATCTAGCTTTATTTGATGTCAAAAAGTATAACAAACCTGCTAATAATATACCCAGAGCATTACCTACTAAGACTAAAATAGCTGACAATTCTAAGGAATGGATTAAAGAATTCTTGAACTCAAATGAACTCGCAACCGTTATAAATGTCTTCAATCCTACTAGTGTGGGCTTAGGATTTAAGAGAGACCAATTCATAAATGACATCGCTGCGTTCCATAAAACTAGATATAATAATATTGCAGAAAATATTGCAGTAGGAAGAACTAAAATTACAGTACCCCTCTTCATAATTATAATTTTTATTTTTTAGGGGTATAAATGTATTTTCTAAGTGTACGGATAGTAGGAAAAACTTCAACAAGACTGAAACATAAACATTAAGAGGTCTGTAAATGATCTAATGCCATCGTAAAAATTTTTTGGAATCTAAAAGAGTATGATAAATCAGATCTCAAGAATAGAACTAATTCAACTATACTTTTAATACAGATATTAGCATATGCAATTACATACTAGATTATTATAATTAATTTCATTTGCCTCAATAGTTAAACATTGATGCTTTAATAGTTAAACATAAGTTTTATTAATCTTTTTTTCATACGTTATCTTACCATGAAATATAATTATAGTTTAGTTAAGGGTTTATCATCAACACAAATAGCTATAATTGTTGCTGTAGTAGTAATAATTGTAGTTATTGGGGCAGTAGCAGGAGTAC
>NZ_QIMI01000192.1:0-2172 GCF_007050195.1 Sulfolobus sp. B1
TTTCATCGGATCTCATATATATCAACCCTTGGGCTTCACGGGAGTCAAGCGAATTCTTCGCCCTCACCCTCTTCCGCCCCATTAGCGGGATAACCCCAACCCACCTAGATGGAATACCATCTAAGTGGGGAAACCCGCACATCTCGGGCTATGCCAGCCTTTCGGGATGCATGCCCACATCTGGCATTATGTAAAAATATTAGTATGGAGTTGTATAAACTTAATTCTCTCACTGGAACTGCTTACCACGGCTTTTTTGTTGGAGTAAGTCGCATCCCTTGGACGGACTTACCGTTCTCATGTCTAATCAATACCGGAGCGTCTTGGGGTCACTCCTGTCTTTACTCCTAGTTTTCGCTGAAGATCTCCCCCATACACTTCTTCTCCTTATCTCTTTCGTCTCTAGTCGGAAAAAAGGTTATTATAGTTACGTCTGCCCCCTTAACTTCAGCTACAATGACGAGGACGTGGTCGTCGATTAATTGAAAACAGTAGCTCCTCCTAATACTATATGTACACCCCTCTATACACTCCCAATGATCTCCAGTTTGGCATTGAAAGCAAGAGAACTATTCAGGCCTCTGACAAACCCTATTAAGTAATGAGCACACAATTCCTATATCCTGTCCACGGATTTCTAACATTCTTTTCTTATAGGATGCTAACTTGAGCTTTAGAAGATTTCTTTTATGCAGAGAACTAACAAATTTACAACTTATTTCACATTCGTCAAGGAAATCCATGAGACCCTCACACAAGGATACCCTAGATCATCCCTGAAGCCCGGGTATACGAACACGCTAGTTATCTTCGGTTTCACTGTTATCTCTTTGCTGCCAGCCTGTATTATCACTACGCCCTCGTCAATGAACTCTATATTGCTTGGAACTACGGGGGTTGATGACCCTATCATGTTACACGGAAATCCCATCTTGGGCTTATTCGACTCCACAGTCAATGTGGCCGTTACGCTAACAACAAAGCCATCCTCTTGGACTTTCACGTGTGCAGGGATAGGAAAGACCCTGATGAAGACTATTTCATCATTAATAACTATTTTTGCCACTAAAGGCTTAATTACCTTAACCTCGTATGAGGGCTTAAGGCTTTGGCTCATCCGAATCGTCCTCAAATTCTATCTCAATAGTGGAGATCTTCCCATGTCTGTCCCTATAGATCAGAACAAGGGCATCGTGGGACTCCGCGGTATAGTACTCGCCCCCAAAGTCTATGACAAGGCCAGCCTCGCCGAACTCCTCTACCTTCACGTCCTTGTGTTGGGGCCCGGAAATAAGCGGGTCCCCCTTTACGTTGCTAGAGACAAAGGTAGCGTTGGAGTTAAAAACGACAGAAGTTGCCTCAACCGGAAGTGCGTTCACTACCCCGCCATTAAAGGTGGAACCGCTTTTCCTAAACGCGTCTCTCATATACATTTCTGTGAGTAGAGGGTTAAAAAGTCTGACTTCCTCCCCGCTTTAAAGGGCGAGGCTTGCCCTTCCTTTGTCACAGATCCTCTTGGATCTTTGTCACCATCTAGGTAATATGAACGTTCAAGCATTATTATCGCAAGAATCAACTAAATCTACCCTAACCTTAGAGAGTAGGGTAAAGAAATAGTTTACAAACTGAGAAAAGCCTCACTCATTAGGTCAGGGTCTGTAAAAGAATTAATTATTTAAAAACGACTTAGAAAAGAGAAATGGATAACTCGCGTTCACGATTCTAAAGTTAAGTGGGAGCCATAGACCTTAATACGTTATCTTTTAGGGAAAGTTTACTATCAGTACTAAGAAGTCCTTCTCCCCCTTAGGATTTACAGCCTTTTTTAGGCCTCTAGTTTAAGCCTCACTGACGCTCAGCCGTGTTTAACTCGAGTAGTAAGATTATCGATAGCAGAGAAAGCGAAAACTCAATTAGGTAAGACAAGTGAAGGTCGTTAAAGTACCCCAAGAAGACCAACAATAATGAGGAAGCCAAACCGCTCAAAAACGAGAGCAAAGAGTAAGTTGTTGCGGTACGTTTAGTCTTCTTAGAGATGATCTCGCTAATCAGCAAGTTAAGATTAGGAGTTAGCAGACCCCATGCAAGCTCGAAGAGAAATAAACCTATTGTGTTCCTGTGTGTGGACAACAATTTGGTTGTTTTGATATAAATTGAATTTTCTTTATTGTG
>NZ_QIMI01000193.1:0-2142 GCF_007050195.1 Sulfolobus sp. B1
AAAATCCATTACCACAGACGATCAAGTGCTAATGGATACGGTAGTGGCATCAGTAGGCGTAATTTCGATAGTGATACCACTGGTCAACATGGTTGCTGTCTCTCTCCCTGAGGAGCAACGAGGAGTAGGAATAGGTATGAATACATTAATAAGAACTATCGGAAGTTCTATTGGTCCAGTTATTGCAACAGTGTTCATGGATACTTATACAGCGTGGATTGTTGATATTGTTAATAATCAGTTCATTCCAATAGCGTCAGTACCTTCATTTACAGCGTTTCATTGGATATACATTGCCGGAATGGTGTTAATGATCTTGAATTTAATAGTTTCACTAGCGACTAGGAATTACGTTATTAAGACAAGTGTTAGAACTGCTGGACATTAGTTTTTAATGAAAATCTTTTTATAAATTTCCAAGTTGCATTGCAAGATGATGATAGGTTTTTCCTTAAAGAAGGGAATGATAAAATGCCCATAAACCTTTTTTCTAGGCATCAAAATAGAAGTTAGTAAGATTATATCCTCAAAATGGCTTAGCATTAGCATGACGCCAAATCCCTAAAATACTTACTCTATACTTAGCATTATTAGACAACTTCTTATCCACATATACTCCTTGTTGATTTCCTCCAACCCCTTAAGGTTACCTTAGGGCATCTAATTGTTTCCCCTCATCGATTCTCACATAAGAGGCAGTCAAGAGGCTCAAGTAACCCCTCCCATCTACATCTAAAATTGGCTTTAAAAAACATAATTTGTAGTGTGATATTATAAACAAAAAGTCTCTAACAAATAAGTTTAATATAAAATTAAAGAACTACAATAAACTCCTAGCTTTCATTGCGCTTACAACTCTATCAACAGCTAGAGCCATAGCAGCTGTTCTTAAGTCGTGGTCTTCCATCTTTCTTTGATGATATTCATAAAGTGTGCTAAATGCATTAGTCATTCTATCTACGATTAGCTTCTTAGCCTCTTCGTCCTTTATTATTTCACCCATTTTATTGTTAGCCCACTCTACATAACTCCCTACGACTCCTCCCGCATTTGCTAAAATGTCTGGTATAACAACTATTCCTCTTTGTTTCATTATATCGTCGGCATCAGCGGTTAAAGGTCCATTAGCACCTTCAACTATGATTTTAGCTTTAACCTTTGGTGCATTAAACTTATTTATAACGTTCTCTATAGCTGCGGGTATTAATATGTCACAGTTAGAGATCAGTAGTTCATCATTAGTTACTTTCTTACCTTCAGGATAGTTTACTACGCTTCCGGTCTTATCTCTAATCTCCATCGCCTTCTCTGGATCTATCCCATTTTCATTAATAACTCCTCCTTTTGAATCGCTAATTCCGATGATCTTTGCACCCATTTCATGTAGGAACTTAGCAGCAAAGGATCCTACATTTCCATAACCTTGTATAATTACTCTAGCTCCTTCAATTCCTCCAATGTACTTCTTACTAGCTTCCTTAGCTATAGTAGCTACTCCCAGCCCAGTACTGTATAATCTAACTCCAATCCCTCCTAACTCGACTGGTTTTCCAGTAAATACGGCAAAGTCAATTCTTCCAGTAATTTTGATATACTCGTCTAGAAACCACGCCATTGTTTGAGGATTAGTATTAACATCGGGTGCAGGAATATCTAAGTCACTTCCTAAATATTTATATATAGCTTGTATATACTTTCTAGATAATTGTTCTATTTCGTCTTTAGTTAATTTTTGAGGATCAACCCTAATTCCTCCTTTTCCTCCTCCATAAGGTAGTAGTAAGAGGGAGTTCTTCCAGGTCATTATCATTGATAGTGCTACTACTTCGTCCTCAGTTACGTTAGGATGGTATCTAACTCCACCCTTATAAGGTCCTAAAGCAGAATTATGCTGGCTCCTCCAACCCATAAAAGTCTTTATTTTTCCATCAGATCCCCTTATTTGTATTTTGACTTGAATAACTCTTTCTGGCTTAGACAAGGTATCTAAAGTTTCATTATCTAAGCCTAAAATTTCCCCTACCTTATACAATTTCTTAACTTGTTGAGTATACAAACTAGAACTGAGAACTTCTTCCATCATTATCTTATTGGAATAGTAGATTATAAATTTATTCCAACTTTATTTTAAAATCTTTGGTA
>NZ_QIMI01000194.1:0-2126 GCF_007050195.1 Sulfolobus sp. B1
ATATTTAATTTAGTTATATTTAATAAAGGCTCACTGTAACACAAAATATAATGAAAGTCTTAGTCACCTCAGCCTGGCCCTACGTCAATTCAGTCCCGCATTTAGGTAATCTGATTGGCTCCATACTCTCAGCTGATGTATTTGCAAGATACGCTAGGTTAAAGTATGGAAAAGAGAACGTAGTTTTCGTTAGCGGTAGTGATGAGCATGGTACTCCAATAGAAGTTGAAGCGATAAAGAGAAAAGTAAGTCCTAAAGAGCTCACAGATCAAGCACATGAGTATGATAAGCATTTATTTCTAAATGTGTGGAAGATAAGCTTTGACAATTATAGTAGAACAGAAAATGAAGTTCACAAAAAATTTGTTTCAGATTTTCTTCTAAAACTTAATAAATATATCAAAGTTAATGAAGACGAAATTCCTTATTGTGAAAACGATAAGATTTACTTACCAGATAGGTTTATCAAGGGTACTTGCCCTTACTGTGGTTTCGAGGATGCGAGAGGAGATCAATGTGATAATTGTGGAAGATTGCTCACACCTAACTCACTAATTAATCCTAAATGTGCTATTTGTGGGAGGCCTCCAATTTTTAAAAAGACAAAACATTGGTTTTTTGATCTATCAGCTTTTAACGATAAGATAAAGGAATGGATAACTAACTCAAGGGAGATGCCTGATAATGTGAAATCAGTAGCGTTAAGTTGGGTTAGTGAGGGTCTTAAGCCTAGAAGCATAACTAGGGATAACAAATGGGGTATTCCAGCACCTTTTCTAGATGCGGAAGATAAGACAATATACGTTTGGTTTGAAGCACTTCTAGGGTATATCTCAGCTACTATTGAATACTTTGAGAAAAAGGGGAGTCCAGATAAGTGGAAGGAATTCTGGTTTGGGAATGAGGTTAAAAGCTATTACTTCATAGGGAAGGACAATATTCCATTTCACGCCGTTATATTACCAGCAATGCTAATGGCTAGTGGAGAAGGGTATAATCTACCAAATGTTATTGCTGCTACAGAGTATTTGCTCTATGAGGGTCAAAAGTTTAGTAAAAGTAGGAAAATTGGAGTATGGATTGATGAAGCACCTAATCTAATGGATGTAGAGTACTGGAGATTTGTCCTTATCAGACTGAGACCGGAGGAGAAAGATACTAACTTTACTTGGAGGGAAACTGTGAGGATAGTTAATACTGAACTTAATGATGATATAGGAAATTACATTAATAGGGTCCTTACAATGATCTCCAGATATTTCAACTCTACTGTTCCTGACTTTTATTTAGATATTTTAGATGAAAATGATAAAAAAATAATAAATTTAATTAATACAGTACCTCAAAACATGGCTAGCTTATTTGAAAAAGGCAAATTAAAGGCTGGAACTGAGGATCTACTGACATTAGTTAGGGAGTGTAACGCTTATCTTAACATAAAAGCCCCATGGGATTTATATAAAGTTGGAAAAACAAGAGAGTTGGCAAATACGCTATATATTTCTATTAATTCAGTGAGAACTATAGGAATATTACTCTATCCATTAATGCCTTCATATTCTCAAAAAATATATGACATGCTAAATTTAGGTAATGTAGAGGAAGAGAAGTGGGATAATGCTTCTCAACTACTCCTAAAGCCTGGACATAGAATAGGACAATCTCAACCATTATTCAAAAAACTAGCCCCTAATTTTGAGTCTGAGATCATCAAAAGGCTAGAAGAGGTAAGAAAAGGGATAGAAAAAAATAGGCCTACCTTACTCAAGTGACACATAAGCTAAAACTGGCTCAAATTTTCTTCCTCTGCCTTCATAGAACTTACTAAACATTTCGTAGAAGTGTAACCTCATATCTTGTATGAACACTACTAGCCCTTCTAGACCTATAGCTAGTAAATTACCTATTATCAATATTATTATAGATATTGGATTTATCAGTACATGGATTGTACTGATTGATGGGGCTACGAGATAAGCCATATAAGAGAATGCATAAAGTATATAATAGTGAGACAAAGCGAATACTAAAACTCTTATGAAAGATATTGTATTAGAAAGCAACAATAATGCTCCCTCAAATCCCCCTTCTATGAAACCCATTGCAATTGCTGAAGCAAACCCTCC
>NZ_QIMI01000195.1:0-2122 GCF_007050195.1 Sulfolobus sp. B1
GTTATTAAACTAAAGATAAGTTTACCATATGTAGTGATTGATGAGGGTGCAGTAAAAGCCGTAAGCACTGGCGCTGACTTGTTCGTCCCTGGCATAGTAGAGTATAATTGTGAATGTAAGGAAGGAGACATTATACTTGCTAAAACTAAAACCAATCTACCAGTAGCTATATTAAAAGTGTTAATCTCTAAAGAAAAGGCTTTAGCTGAGAAGAGGGGCAAATTTGCAGAAAACTTACATCACGTAGGGGATAAACTTTGGGAGATGTGCAATGGCTAAAATTTCCATAGCAATACCTACCTACAACGAGAAAGATAATGTTGTCCCCTTAGTTTTAGAGCTAAATAGAATTTTACCATCGGCTAAGATTTTGATAGTTGATGATAATAGTCCAGATGGTACTCCTCAAGTGTTAAGGGGGTTGCAATTAGCAAATTTGTTAATCCATGTTAGAGAGAATGAAAGGGGTTTAGGTTCAGCAATTAGATTTGGTTTAAAAGAGCTTCTGGACTCTGATTACATTGCCACTATGGACGCTGATTTGAGTCATGATCCCAGATATTTGCCTAATATGATTCAGCTAGCAATTAACGGTAATTATGATCTGGTAATTGGCTCACGTTACGTTAAGGGTGGAGGAATAGAGAACTGGTCATTTAGTAGGAGGATTATAAGTAAGGGGGCTAACTATTTATTTAGAATGGTATCCCACTCTCCCCTTAAGGATAATACATCTAACTATAGAGTTTATTCTAGATTAGGTGCCATGAAGGCATTAGAGTGTGAGACGACTAATGGTTATGAATTCCAGATATGCTCAGTCTATAAAATCATAAAATCTGGGCTTAAAGTTGCAGAGTACCCAATAATATTTAGAGACAGAAAAATAGGTAAGAGTAAGTTGAACATAACTGAAATAATAAGTTGGTTTGTTTATATTCTTAAACTTTCCCTTTCTTCTTAATCCTTTGCAATTCCTCCTTTAAAGCTTCTATTTCCTTCTTAAGTGCTGATATCTCACTCTCGTGTGCTTCAAGTGTCTTTATAATCTTTTGTTGTGGATCCTCTTCATTCTTCAGCTTAATATTCCCATCTTGATCTACCTCTATCAGACCTAACCTTTGTAATTCTCTAGCATAGCCTTTAGCTGTCTTCGGTGAAACTTTTATTTCTAAAGCTAAATCCTTAATGTTTACATTACCTCTTGACTTTACAATATTTATTATATCTTGAAGCCTTGGAGTAAGTTCCATATATTATAGCTTATTAGAGAATATCTTTTAAATGTAAAGACATATGAGAGAAAGATAGATTTGACACTCTTAATCAAGGAGAGTGAAGTGACGAATTTAATAGATTACAGAGAAATATACAATTCACTAGTAAATGCATTTGAATTATTTGAGAATAAACTAGCAATTAACCTACAGAGGAGCAGAATTTCTTTCAAGGGAGCAACTCTAACATTTCAAGCTGCTGCTATGGAAGATTATATAGGTTATAAGACGTTCATTAGCGGCAACTTCCTAATATTCCTATACAACATTTCAGGGGAACTTCTTAGCATTATAGAATCAGATAGGCTAACTCAGATTAGAACAGCAATTCTATCAGTAATAGCGTCAGATTTTATTTATGGAGACTATAGCAGTATCGGAATAATAGGGTTAGGGAAACAAGGCATTGCTCATGTGGAGGTGATAAATGAGATAAAGAAAGGTATCAAGATAAACGTTTTCACGCAGTCAAAGAGCAGATTGGAAAAAGCTATTTCCGTTCTAGGAAGTGAAGGAATAAGTGTTAACGTTAGTGACTCAATCAAAAAAATTTGTGAAGATAGTGAGGTGATAGTTAGCATAACAAAAGCAAAAGATCCATTTATCAAGTTAGATTACGTTAGTTCTAAAAGAAAGCATATCAATGCCATGGGTTCAAACATTCCCGAAAAAATAGAAGTATATCCAGAAGTAGTGAAGGCCTCGAAAATAATAGTGGTCGAAGACTTTATACAGACATTACAAGAAGCTGGAGAGTTGGTTATAGCAAAGAAGATGAACATGTTAGATGAGAGCAAACTCGTCACATTGTCCAGCGTAATATCGAAGAAAGTTACGATACCGAA
>NZ_QIMI01000196.1:0-2110 GCF_007050195.1 Sulfolobus sp. B1
CTAATAACTTCAACAAGCTCAGTAATCCTCTTCTGAAAATAATCACTCTTAACTAGAGGACAACAATAAAATAGAGTTATATCATCATCAATTACAGCGGTTCCCAATATGTTAAATTAATTGGCGCTACCCTATTACCTCTTGGTTTCGAATCTTAATCCCAAATGTCCTTAAATCTCTTTTGTTGGAAGAATTGTTGCCTTCCTTGGTGACTAGCTTCGTTCCACAGCTTTGATGCTATATCTGCTAACTTAGTTAGTTTCCTCTGTTTAATAATCTAACAACGATTGTTCTTACACTTCCCTCTGGTATCGCGGCAATTGCATATTTATGAAGTTCATTAGAAGGGAGTATGATAAAAGAGAAGATGTTTAAAAAACTTTTACCTTGAAAGGTTTTCCTTTTTAGTCTAAAAACCTCGCTGTCGATAGAGTTATAAGACGTTTTGTTAAAGTTATTATTATATGATTAAAGTGATATTTGGAGATTCACGGGACATGCATGAAGTTAGTGATAAAAGTATAGGTCTTGTTCTTACTTCTCCTCCATACTATAATGCTCCCTTTGACTTTCCCGACCTCTTTTCTAGCTACGAGGAATATTTGCAGCTATTAAACGACGTGGGAAAGGAAATATATAGGGTATTAGATGATGGGAGAGCAGCCGTTTTCGTCACATCAGACGTGAGAATAGATGGTGTGCTCTATCCCATAGTGGCTGATCTAATAAAAATAATGACTAACCTAGGTTTTAAATACCAAGAGCGTATAATTTGGAAGAAGCCTGAAGGGTATATAAGGATAAGTAGGAGGAGTGGTGTTTTGATACAGCATCCTTACCCCTTATATTATTATCCAGACAACGTTTACGAGGACATTGTAGTCTTCAAGAAGCCGGGCAAATTTAAAGCATCAAAATTAGAGGAGAGCAAGATAGACGTTAATAGGTTCCAAAGGGAAAAGTGGTACTTAAACGTTTGGGAAATAACTAACGTTTTACCTAACAACAAGTACTCAAAATATACTGCTCCCTTCCCTGAAGAACTTGCAAGTAGAATTATAATGCTATACTCATACGTTGGGGATACAGTCCTTGACCCGTTTGCTGGAACTGGAACAACGTTATATGTAGCAAAAATATTGGGTAGAAATGCAATAGGATACGAAATTGATTTAGAACTAGAAGAAATAATAAAAGAGAGGGTGGGGCATCCAACTCTTTTCGATAATAATGATGTAATATTTTCGAAGAGAGAAGATGCGAGAAATCTTAGAACTAAATTGAGGGAGAAAATAGATAAGAAGTTGGAGGAGAAGTCAAGGTGAGAGCTTATTGCCTACTAAAATGATGTTTTATGGAAAAATAAAAGGTATTAGATACAACCCCTCTTTTAGAATGCCTAAACTTCATGAATACTCAAATTTGGAAGAAGGCATAAAGAAAAGCTCATCATTTATTTTCTTGTTAGGGAAAGATAGATTTGCGGTAAGCTGGTGGGTTTCACCAAAGCGTACCAGATCTTATCCTTATGCGAGGGTATATAACACTTTACAGTTCAATCAAGGTAAAAGAGTGACTATTATCCCTGTAATGAAAGATGAAGGAAAAGACGGGGATAGAGATTTTATACAGTGGGATACGATATCGCTCATGAGCTTACTAGGTGTTTATGTGATTTTAGGATATTACTCAGATGCCTCCAAAGTTTCTTCCGGTAAAATAACAGATCAAAGGTATGATTATGATTATCTAAAATCTCAATTCGAACAGTTATCTAATTGGCAATCAGATGCCTTACATTGGAATATGTCGCAAGTGAATAAGATTGGAGATCTCATGAAGAAAGCCATTGAAGCATATGAAAGAATCTCTAAAAAATTGAACGTAGATTTACATGATTTAAAATCAGCTCTTACAAAAGCGAATGAAATTTATAAAAGCGCAACGAATTTTCAGCAGTATTCAAGGTCACAATCCAAAAAAGCTCAGCAAAGGGAAGTTTTGACCATTCAACCTAAAGAGAAGATAAGTGGTGAGAAAGCTTCTATAGATATTGAAAATTACTTAGGAGGGCTATATCATCTGACGATAGATGAGGTATATGTAAATT
>NZ_QIMI01000019.1:0-19197 GCF_007050195.1 Sulfolobus sp. B1
AGCAGCTAAGATGAGCAGATCTCGTAAAGGATGGGAGCACCATGAGAAAGACATGTCAGATGAGGAAATAGAAACATGGATTAGGGATGCAATTATTCATGGTTACTGGTCTGTACTCGAGCATTCCGTCTATACTTTTTCCGTTGAGGGGTTATCAAGAGTTGCTTCTCATCAGCTTGTTAGGCATAGGATAGCATCTTACACGCAGATGTCACACCGTTTTGCCAAACCTATAGATGAGTTCTACAAGCCCATAATTCCACAGAGTGCAGCAAACAGAGCAAAAGAAATAGTTGAAAAAGCATATAAAGAGGCTTACGATCTATATTTTCAATTACTTTCTTCCGGAGTGCCAGAGGAAGACGCCAGATATGTTTTGCCTAATGGTGTTAACACGAACATTGTCGTTACCATGAATGCTAGGGAACTGTACAACTTCTTCGCGTTGAGACTGTGTAGCAGAGCACAATGGGAAATACGTGCCGTTGCATGGAAGATGTTAGAGGAGGTCAAAAAAGTCCATCCTAGACTATTTAGATATGCTGGACCTAATTGTATTATACACGAGAATTTCATAAGGGATGAATATATAACATTAGAAGAGATATTTAAAAATTACAATGTAGAGTTTATATCCCAAAGATGTATTGAGGGAGTGCCGAGAGAGGGCATAAAAAAATGCGTAATCAATTCGCGTACAATCTTGGAAAGTATTAAATAAATGCAATTGTTGTATATATTTTTTTATCTAACCTTTTAACAAAGGTTATTTAAACCTTTTACTTTATATTTTATCACGCAATGTCACTTACTCAAGGTCTTTTAGCGTTTGGTATACCTATTGTCGTGTTCTTAGCTGCCGGATATGGTGGATATAAGTTTCTGACTCTAGTACTCCCGTCAAAACCTAATCCCTTAAAGGTTAGTAGATTTGAGGCTGGAAATATACCATTTGGGCTAGGTAGATTGTGGTTCCCGTTACAATACTATGGCTACCTAATAGTTTATACAACACTAGAGCCGATTATAGTAATGCTATTACCAATTACCTTCTCTGATTACTATACCTCTTTGATATACTTTAGGGATTTAATTATAATAATTGCTGTGTTTATAATTTTATTATATCCTGTTCTATATTATTCAATAAGACAAATTAATATATTAAGTTATTGGGAGTTGAGGAGATAATGAGTGAGACACTTAAGGATACTTTAAATAAGATTCAGACCGAGTTAAAGTGTCAAGTGAAAACTGAGAGTGATAGAAGAATAACGATTACCATCCCTGATAAACTTATCCTAACGAAAGTAGCGGAGTATCTTAAGTCTATAGGTTTTGATCACGTTAAGTCAGTTACTGGTATCGATTATCCAGAACAAGAAAAATTCGAGGTAGTTTACCACATTTCATCTTATTCTGATCTTAACTTAGCTAAAATAATAGTGGCTGTGAGAGTTTCGACTAGTTATAAAGATCCCTCTATTCCCTCTTTATATAATATATTTGAGAGTGTTTGGACTGGGGAGAGAGAGACATATGAGATGCTAGGGATAAGGTTTGAAGGTCATCCAGATTTAAGGAGGCTATTCCTAGATGAGGATTTTGAAGGAGTTTATCCTCTGAGAAAGTCATTTAAGATTAAAACGGAGGGGGTCTTCGTTGACAAGCCAGCCTGAAAATGAATTGCAACAAAAACTTTTAGCATCAACCGGCATGTCAGTGGAAATAGTTCCGATCCAAGGAGAATTAAATGTAGGTCCTCAACATCCTGGATCCGGACATATGAGAATATTTGTGAAATTAAACGGAGATATCATCGAGGATGTAGACTTAGATGTAGGTTATGTCCACAGAGCCGTTGAGAAGCTCTCAGAAAATAGAAATTACATTCATCTAATACCATTAGTAGAAAGGCCTGCAATACTGGATTCTATTCACATGAATTTAGGATACATAATGGCTGTAGAAAAAATTTTAGGAGTCGACGTACCAGAAAGGGCTCAATACTTGAGAAGTTTTGCAGCTGAAGTAAATCGAATTGCAAGCCACTTATATGGTTTGGGTATTCTCGCAATATTCTTAGGGCATTCTACTGGATTTATGTGGGGATTTGGAGACAGAGAAGTATGGGTTACTATCTTAGAGGCATTAACGGGAGCTAGAGTAACTAATTCATATGTTATTCCAGGCGGAGTAAGAAGGGATATTACACAAGAGATTAAGGAAATGACTTTAAAAGCTATATCGTATCAGCGCAAGAGACTTGAAGACTGGAAGAAGATCTTTTTCTACAATCCGTCAGTTAGGGCTAGGCTAGAAAATGTAGGCGTTATGAGCAAAGAAAATGCTATAAAATGGGGTGCTGTAGGTCCTAATCTAAGAGCTTCGGGAGTATATTATGATGTTAGGAAAATAGAGCCTTATGCGGCATATGACAAATTGGACTTTGAGATACCAGTTTATAAGGAGGGAGATGGACTTGCCAGAGGTTTAGTTAGGTTAGAAGAGATTGAACAAAGCATGAGAATATTAGAACAGATTATTAAAAATATACCAGAAGGTAATATTTTGAGTGACAGATTCTTTAAGCAAATACCTCCAACTAGGCTTAAGAAATATTGGGAAACATATAGAAGGGTAGTCATGCCTGGATATTATGCTTCTTTTAGACCCCCTAAAGGTGAGGCAATATCTAGAGTGGAAGCTGGTAGAGGAGAGTTAGTTTATTATGTCATAAGTGACGGTTCCTCTAAACCTTATAGGCTAAGGATGATAACTCCTTCCTATAGATTGATTTATGTTTTTAAGGAACTGTGTAAAGGTGCAAGATATGCTGATTTAGTTTCAATTTATGGTAGTTTAGATTATTTTCCTCCGGAGGCTGATAGATAATGAGTATTCTGTTCGCATTAAGATATTATTTCTTCTATCCATCATTTTTCCTAACAGTAATATTTCCAGGCTTAATATTTACTTTAATATTCCTCCTAATTACTATATGGTTTGAGAGGAAAGCGGCAGCATTTGTTCAACTTAGATATGGTCCTTATTATGCTTCGAAGAGGATAGGAGGATTACTCCAATTATTCGCAGATGCAATAAAATTTGTATTCTCCGAAATAATAATACCTAATGGAGTTAATCCAGTGCTTTATGCATTATCACCTATACTCGTGGTAATTTTTGCATTTTTGCCTATGATGGTTATACCAGTATCAGTGATACCCTATCATGGTTCAATATTTTCGATATATTATAAGTTGTTTTACGATCCGTTAGTAGGCAAGGGCGTATTAGTTCCATTCTTTACCCAATATAATTTAATTACAGTAATAGCTTTAGAATCCTTATACCCGATATTTGTGATATTCCTAGCTTGGAATACAAATAATAGATTCGCCGTAGTGGGATCAATAAGGGAGGCATATCTATCAGTCTCGTATGATGTCCTAATAATTATTTCAACTTTATCGTTAGCTATTGAGTATCATACGTTAGATATTGCTAAAATTGTCGAATCCAATATTCCAGGATTTATTGCAAATCCAATAGCAGCTTTAGTATTTCTAATAGCAATGCTTATCGGATCCTCAAGATTTCCATTTGAGATTGTTGAAGCTGAAACCGAGTTAGTTATAGGTCCCTACACTGAATACAGCGGCTTCTTATTCGTTTTAACAATGGCAGGATCTTATGTAGTCAATCTAGTTTATGCTCTTTTATTTGTTGATCTATTCATTGGAGGCTGGCTTCCATTTACGGGTCTTCCCGGAGCTGTGTATACAGTTTTTAAGGCTGCAATAGTCGTATTTTTTGGAGTATTTTTGAGATCTGTTTATGGCAGATACAGGATAGATCAAGCTCTAAGGGGTAGTTGGAAATACTTGTTCCCCTTGGCTTTGGTCTCCTTATTACTTGGTGTGGTGGTGGGTTTCATATGGATAAGGTAAAAGAATATAAAAAGGAGAATATATTTAGTTTATTTTCAGAACATTTGCAATCTATAGCTACTGGTGTAAAATATTTCGTTAAACCTAAAAGAATCACTTTGCAATACCCTGAAACTAGTTTGACTTTACCTACAGGTTATAGAGGAATGATACGACTATATAAGGATGTATGTATAGGCTGTACCTTATGTGCTTTAATTTGTCCTGCTGATGCAATGAAGATGGTTACTGAAGGAGGAAAGAAGTTTCCGCAAATTAACTATGGTAGGTGTGTGTTCTGTGGATTCTGTGTTGATGTTTGTCCAGTCGATGCTTTAAAGGAAACTGGTGTTCATGACTTAGTATTTACATCGAGAAAAGACCTAATATTTGACCCAACAAAATTCAATGAAGATGTTGATCAAGTTCCACTAGAAAATAAACCAGTAAGGAAAGTTAAGGCTGTGATAGATGAGGAAAGGGGAATTAAGTATGTTCCTACAGACGAGTGAAATAGTACAAATAATACTTTTTGCCTTTTTTGGAGTGATGTCTATAGCGTTTGCGATATACATTGTTAGAGCAAAAAATGTGTTTTATGGTGCAGTAAGTTTAGCGTTCTTAGGAGTTAGCGTAGCTGCGCTAATAGCTCTTGAAGCTCCTACTACGTATGGAATTTATTCAGTTTTCCATATTTTGCTCTATGTAGGTGCTACTGTAACTTTTCTAGCGATTTCGCTGGTAATGTTCAAAGATTTGGAGATAAAAATTGTAGGTAGAGGTATAGGTGTGCTTGCTGGGGTAGCAATAGCTCTATTGTTTCTGATTACAATTTATTTATCTTTACCTCAAATTTCAATAGTATCACTTAAGCCAGTTAATTTTACTACTTTAGCAGACGATCTCTTGGCGACATATTGGTTCCCTATAGTCATTCTTATAATTGCATTGCTTACTACATTAATCGAAGCCATAGCTTTAGCTAGGAGGGATTAAAGATGATAGTCTTAGGCTTACTTGGATTAGTGCTATCTGGTATATTAATTGGCATAGGATTTTATGGACTGTCATCTACTACAAACATTATCAGAGTTTTACTTTCATCGGAAATAATCTTAAATTCTGCTATTTTATTTATTTTTTCATTTTCAAGTATTTCTGGAATTATTTATAATTCAATTATATTTTCTTTATTTGCAATAGGTATGGCTCTAACAGAAGTAATAGTTGCAATTGCGGCTATAATTCTCTATTATAGGCAAAAGGGTAAGTTGGAGGTAGAATGAGAGATGATTCCCATATTGTTTACACTATTGATTATTTCATTTATAATATCTATAATTATATTTTTTGTTAGATCAAAATATTTGGCTTTTGGTCTAAGTTTAGTCTCAATTTTATTAAATGTACCATATCTATTTATGTTAGGAGACTTCGAGAAGATATTCATCTCTAAGTATGTTGGTTATTTTGGAGTTACGGTAAATAATTTGAATTTCCCGTTTATTATTACAATCTTGGTAGTAACTTCAGTGACTACGCTCTATTCATTGAGGTATATGGAGCATAAGTTCAGTGAGGAGAAGAAGTATAATTGGGGTTTATACTATGCTTTATACTCATTGTTTGCTCTTTCAATGCTCTACGTAGTTTCATCAATTAATCTTTTAGAGTTATATATATTTCTAGAAATTTCCTTAATATCCTCTTTCTTATTGATAGCGTTATATGGTTATGGGGATAGGCGTAGAATTAGTCTAATGTACTTCATTTGGACTCACATTGGGACTATTTTACTCTTAGCATCAATAATAATAATAGGACTAACAACCGGCACTATGGATATTTATGTTTCTGCATATCATTTCATGGATTATTCTGTAATACCTTATAGTTTGTTAGTGTTTATTATTGCCGTAATAGGGATGTTCATTAAAGGTGCACAAGCTGGTTTTAATATTTGGTTACCATATGCTCACGGTGAAGCACCAACTCCCATTTCGATTCTTTTGAGTCCCAACATGGTAGGGTTAGGGATATTTGTAGTAATAATTTATTACTATTTATTCCATTTAATGAGCTTCGTAGCTCCAATATTCATAGCATGGGCGCTAATTACAATGATATACGGCGGGGTAAATGCTTTAGCTCAGAAAGATTTCAAGAGGTTCCTCGCTTATTCTAGTGTGTCGCAGATGGGATACATGTTATTGGGGGCGTCTATTGCTTTTATATCTGGATTACAGTCTTCTATTGCCTCCTTACCATTAGGAATACTGGCAAGCATTCTAATTTACGTTTCTCATGGATTCGGAAAGGCTTTACTATTCATGAGTGCTGGTGCGTCAATAACTGAGTTAAACGAGAGAAATATAGATAATCTAGGGGGCTTATACTTATCCTCTCCTCTCCATTCCACACTGTCCTTTATCGGAGTTATGAACCTTCTAGGTTTACCACCTACTATTGGTTTAGTTAGTGAAGCTTTGCTAATATTTTCTGAAGGTACTATTTTAGGGAAAATAGGTTTAGCTCCATTTGTCCTACTAGTAGCGTTTACTATGATAGCAATCGGGACATCCTCAGCTTACGCAGGTTACTTATTTAAGAAAGTTTACGCAGGGAAGAAAGAAGTATTAAGTGTAGATAATGTAAAAGAATACTCAATTTCTATGATTCTTGTAGCGATATCCAGTATAGTATTATTCTTCTTACCTCAATTAGCAGCGCCTTCACTAACTTTTCTGTCATTATTCACAAATTCGATAATTCTACCGTTAATAGTGTTTTTACCACTCTTAGGTTCGCTAATAGCACTAATAACTCCTAAATCTCTAAATCAAGATATTAGAGGTGCAGTAGTTGTATTTACTATAGGTGTATCAACGTTATTATCCATAATATTGCTAGTTAACAATATAGGCGAACCTTTATTTGGGCATCCAATTTATTCATTCTCTTATGGATACATACAATTGAGTTCCAATTTGCTTCAATCAATTCTAGCTTTATTTGTTTCTTCCTTATCTTTCTTTATAGCCTTATATAGTATTGGGTATATGAAGGAGGATAGTGTATTAAGGAGATATTGGGGATTCTTTGGTCTATTTGTAAGCTCCATGTTATCTGTGGTGTTGGCTAACAATATACTATTCTTCATTGCAGGATGGGAAGGAACAAGTTTAGCATCTTACGGTTTAATTAGCTATTGGCTAGATGATAATCCCATGAATGTTGTAGGTGATTTCGGAAGGAAGATATTCGGATATGAGTACGTCTCTAAACCAACAACCAGTGGTATTAGAGCATTAATATTCACTAGGGTGGGAGATGTGGGTTTCTTGGCAGTATTAGGCTACCTTATTGCATTATCGGGATATAATTTCATTATTTATCCTATATCAAATATTACGATCACAGTTTTCTCCAGTCTGACGACTTTGTCTTCACATTCACTAGCTTGGATATTATTGTTAATATTATTCTTAGGAGGCCTCTCAAAGAGTGCTCAATTTCCGTTCACACAGTGGTTGTTAACAGCTATGACAGGACCTACGCCGGTTAGTGCTCTAATACATGCGGCAACTATGGTCAATCTAGGGGCAATATTAACGTTTCTAGCCTATCCTTTCATTCAAGTAAATGGAAATACTTTATTATTTTTCGAGATAATGGTGGGAATAACACTATTTACTGCAATTTATACTAGCGTAAATGCCTTGGCTACTAATGAACAAAAAGTAATTTTAGCATTTTCCACAGCAGATCAAATTTCCTTAATGATCTTCTCTTCCTCTTTAGGAGCACTATTAAGCGACATTCAACTAGGAATAATAATAGGACTTATACAAATGATAGCACACGGAATATATAAGGCATCGTTATTCATGAACGCAGGATCAGTAATACACTTCACTGAAAGTAGGTATGTAGGCTCAAGACCTTTATTATATAGAGAATTACCATCAGTTTTCATACTACAGCTTATAGCCGCTTTAAATCTTGCTAATTTGCCTCCACTAATTGGTTTCTGGGCCCACGACTTCATAGGAAATTTAACGTCTTCTATACCTGCTATATTCTACGTTTATGTAATTTTGGAATTCTTAGGCTCTCTATATATTCTAAGGTACATATCCAGAACCTTCTTATGGAGAGGTAATTCAGAGGAGAAATCTCATGGACATTTGAGTATGATAATGGTAATTAGTCCAGCGTTCTTAATCTTAGCTTCCATAATATTGGGAGGAGTTTACTTCTATATAGCTTCATTCTTTGGAATAATAACTTACACGCAGATTGACTACATAAGTCTAGTCTTGTCCGCGATAGGCTGGATTATTGCATTTTTAGTGTATACCAGGACGCTAAATCTTAATTCAATCAAAAGTCTATTGGATTTTGGATATTATGGCTGGTATGTTAATCCAGCTTTCGATAAGTTTGGATATGCTTTCCAAGGATTTTCTAACACTTTATTCAGATCATTTGAGAGAGGTGCTGTTGATATAGGTCTTAATGAGAAACTACCAAGGTCCATAACTAATTTTGGATCTAGGATATATAACGTAATAGAAGATCATGTGCTCGGTGACTACATTTTACTTTATGCATGGGGTGTAGTCGTATTATTAATTATAGTTCTAATATTATTTGGGGTGATTGGATAAATGACTAACTTCCTACTCTATCTACCAATTTTAATTCCATCGTTTCTCTTTTTATTAATTTCCATATTAATATTATATATTGATAATGGCAGGGACGATAGAAGATTCAAACTAGGTATATGGCTATCGATTGTCTTTATGTTAATTAGTATAGCTACTTTCATATATTCTTGGAGTAGTGGGTTAGTAAATTACAAGCTTTTCTCAGGAAATTTGATAGTTGATGTGCCTGGCTATTTCTTTGCTATTACTGCAATATCAATTGGACTTCTGAGTATTCTTAACTCGAAAGACCATTTAATTAGTTGGAGCACTAGGTCATCAATGATCTCTTTAATGATGTTATCAGTTTTAGGATTATTATATATGTCATTTGCTAATAACATAGTGGTTATCCTAGTATCATGGGCTATTTCATCAGCTGCAAGTTACGCAATTACTATGTTACATAAGGATTACTTGTCAGTTGACGCTGGTATAAAATACTTAATCATGGGACTAGTTTCTAGCTCTTTGATGATTATAGGGTTCGCCTCATATTTAGTGTCTACAAATTCTCTTTTCTTCACTACTTCAATTGTTTATCCTGACGTCTTTTATCTTGCAATTACTTTCATATCAATTGCTTTCTTATTTAAGATGGGTGCTTTTCCCTTTCAAGCTTGGCTACCTGATGTTTATACTAACTCTGATAGAATTTCAGTAGCCTTCATCTCAAGTGTAGGTAAATTAGTAGGCATAATTCCCTTATTTAGAGTAATTTATCTATCAGATCCAAACTTCTTAGAAATTGTAATATTCATTGTTATATCAATTGGTAGTATGATAGTGGGTAATATAACAGCATTTTCCAGAAAAGATATAGCATCAATATTATCGTTCAGCTCAATAACTCAAGTCGGTTATATTCTCATAGGGTTTGCTATGTTTCCATTATCACCTACAATAGCGATTATTGGTATACTAGTTCAATCTTTAGCTTATGGCATAGCCCAAGTGGGTCTATTTGGAACGGTAAGTCATGTAGAGAAGGTGTCTGGTACGTCAGATATTTCAGGATTAAGGGGATTATCCTCACAAGATAGACCATTAACTTTTGCAATTACTATATTGATTTTAAGTCTTCTCGGAATACCTCCTATCTTTGGGTTCTGGGGAAAACTATTCTTATTTGAGAGCTCATTTATATACCCATGGCTTACAATAATAGCTGTACTTAATAGTGCTATTTCAGCTGGATACTACATTCCGATAATAAGAGAGATGTTTAGAGATGGTGAATTTAAGATGATTAAAAGTTCAGAAAGAGATTCAGCTATTATTTCGGCAATTTTAAGTATTATATTAGGAATAGTAATTCCGTTAATCTTTCAAATCTTGGTGGCGCAAATTGGTTAGAGTAGGATTAATAGGAGTAGGAAATGTCGCGTCAGCGCTAGTACAAGCTATTGAGTTAGCCAAAAATGGGAGAGAGATTTATGGAATACTAGATTTGCCAATAAAACCTTCAGAGCTAGATATCGTAGTGGCTTTTGATATTGATAAAAGAAAGGTTAATAAAAAGCTAAGGGAAGCAATATTTTCTAAACCAAATGTTGTTGATAAATACGTAGACGTTAAAAATGATATAATGGTCTTAAGAGGACCCACATTTGACGGCAACTCCGGAATACTCTCAAATATTATAGAGGAGTCAGAGGACAAACCTGTTGATATTGAAGATGTTTTAAAAGAAGAAAAGGTTGAAGTTATGGTAAACTTATTACCTACAGGTGCCATTAATGCGAGCAATTTTTATGCTCTAGCTTCTCTTAATGTTGGTACATCTTTCGTAAATGCTACTCCAACTCCTATAGCTAAAGAAATGGGGTATAAGTTCGCTGAAAAGAGAATTCCAGTACTAGGAGATGATTTATTAAGCCAAATAGGCGGTACGATAACGCATACTGGAATTATTGAGTTTTTGAAAAGTAGAGGTGTAAAGATTTTAAGATCATATCAAGTAGACATTGCTGGATCTACTGAGGCATTAGTAACATTAGAGGAATGGAGAAAAGATGTTAAAAAAGGCATTAAGTCTTCATATATTTCTCAATATTCAAATGGGGCAGAAGTAGTCGCTGGTACATCAGATTACGTGGAATTCCTCAAAGACAGACGAGTTAGTTATATGGTAATTGAGGGAATTTATGGCATAGGAATTCCAGTAAGGATAGACATTTCGCTAAAGACTTATGACTCAATTAATGCTGTAAGTCCATTGATTGATTTAATTCGAATAGCCAAGATCCTCTTAAGTAAGGGAATAGGTGGTGCTGTCAAAGAGGTTTGTGGTTACTATTTCAAAAGTCCTCCACGACACTATAATAGTTTAGTTGAAACAAAGAGTGAACTAGAAAAATTTTTAAGAGAGTTATTAAAAAACTAGAGTAATGATGTGTGAACCCCGGACTGAGCAGTGATGTGCGCGTGTGAGTACTGATCTATATTTCAATTACTTCTGCACTATCTATTAGAATGTCATAATCTATATTAATTTTTTCCTCCAGCTCAAGAATATTTTTCAAATCAACTGATGTAGATGACTTACTAGATATTGCACAATATTCTGGGAGTTTAATCGAGAACTCATAAGTTCCTATCTTTCTGGCTAGATCTATTATATCCTCCTTATCAAAACCAATTAATGGTCTAAATATTGGCATGTTAATTCCGTATTCTGTAACGTATAGATTTTTCATTGTTTGTGATGAAACTTGAGATAGTGATTCTCCAGTCGTGATGGAATGTGCATTAAATTTCTCAGCTAGCCTTTCTGCAGTCCTATACATGATTCTCTTAAGTAATACTACGTTGTATTTTCTATTCTCTAATTTAGCTATTTTAATCATGACTTCCATACCTTTAACCATATATACTTTTAATTTGTGCCCACCACTCCAACTCTTTAATACACTTAGTTCTTCATTCACTACTCTTTTGTGAATCTCTCCACCTAAATTAAAGTTAAGGATAACTGGTAATGCTCCCCTCTTCATTATCATCCATGTCGCTACTGGTGAATCTATTCCACCAGAAAACAATACTATAGTCTTACCTGCTATTCCTACAGGGAGACCTCTAGGACCCTTATATTTTTTATAATAGAGGTAAGCCTTGTTATTCCTTATGTCTAAAAACACTTCTACCTCTGGATTTTCTAAATTCACGCCCCTACTGTATCTGTATAATCTTGATCCAATCTCTCTTTGAGCATCTAAGCTTGAAAAATTATGTTTACCTATTCTTTTAACGCGTACTGCAAAAGTCTTATCTTTTACTACCTCAGAGAAAACTTCTTCAGCTTTATTAACTATATCATGCAAATCACTAAAGTCATAAATTATAATTGGCGAGAAATATGCTACACCGAACATTTTACTAAGAGTATCTATATAATCAGAGTTAGTCTCTAAATATATTAGGCCTTGGCTTATCCAAATCTTCTCTACTTTTAAACTATTTTTTATGTTATTAACTAAAGTATATTCAAAGTTTTTTCTAGTTCTTGGAGACTTTAAAGCTATTTCACCGGAAGGTCTGATCATTATTATTGTCATTTTCTCGTCCTCTGATAATGTAAAAAGAGTTGAATTGCATGTTTACATATTTTTTCTCCGCATTCACATTCTGAACTCTCTATCTTATAACCACTTATCCTAACTTTTACGTGATAGTATCCTAATGCGCATCTTGCTGGTACTAATCCCTCTATAATATTCCCATTAACAGAGGTAATCTTAATCATACAATAACTATAGCATACAATAGAAAGAAAAAAAGATTAACTCCTTAAACTATAATTTATCCTCCCCATGTGTACGTAGATGTAGTTGATGTAGTCGAAGATGAACTCATACTTGTTGAGGTACTGGTCGAAGATGTTACTGGTGCAGTCAGTATCCATGGTACTGGCTTGAAGAATGTTAGGTTAATTACTACTCCATTACCTACTATTATAGGATCTTCAAATAAGTACCCCTTAGGTCCCCATGTCCACATAGTCACATCTTGGCTTGGAGTAAGTATTATCGTTATAAATGGATTAGCTTGTCCGGTTACAGAATTAACTGATGAATAACTAAATGTCACATTTCCATTAATTGCATAGGCAAATGCTAATATGGGTGCTTGTCCGTTTGGTGCATTTCCAGCATTAGCAGGATTATAGAAGACTACGGAGAAGTTGAATACAGTTAAGTTACCAGACGGAGTTACTATCTTTGTATTTGGTTGTACTACAACTATCATGTTTCCAGCAAAGGCTACACCACCTTGTGTACCATTGATTTCGTAGCTGTAAACATTTACTGGGGTTAACCCATATGCTGGACTGACACTAACTTGTACTGGTTTAGGTGGCGTAGCGACTGGAGTCTCTGAAGATTCGAAAATCCATATAACTGGCTTAAAGAATTGAACATTAATCATTACTCCATTTCCGTATAGCCAGTGATCAGCAAACTTATAACTCCCTCCAATATAAGCAGTACCATTAAAAGTCCCACCAAACCAT
Organism: Sulfolobus sp. B1; assembly: GCF_007050195.1. Lineage (NCBI taxonomy): Archaea > Thermoproteati > Thermoproteota > Thermoprotei > Sulfolobales > Sulfolobaceae > Sulfolobus > Sulfolobus sp. B1. Next base: position 13,158 of record NZ_QIMI01000019.1, read on the forward strand.
GTCCAAGAAGTCCATGTATCAGGCGCCCATACCATAGTTATTGGGGCTTGTGCTACTATTTTTCCATTAACGTTAGTTACTAACGATATAGCCGGTGTTATTTGTCCATTAACTGCGAAGGCAAATGCAAACAGAGGAGTTAAGTTGTATTGAGCTGCTGGCGGATATATCGCTTCGAGACTAAATGTAACTAAAGAGAAGTTATATACTGGTAATAATGTTCCGTTAGCTAGTTCAGCATATGTGTGAGGTTTAACAATTACCATCATATTACCTACTTGTAATGCATATCCTTGGCCACTAGTAGCGTTTACCATTACTGTCTGCTCTCCACTTACTTTCATTATGGGTTGGTTTAGGTTATAGTAAATAGTATCAGACAATGCATTTACTTGAGTTACATTCCATACTTCCTTAGTTATCTGCCAAGACGCGGTGGTAGTATTGTAACTAAAATATGCATTAATGTCAACGTGCAAATCATATATCATTGGGAAGTTTGGTTCACCTTGATTGACAAATCCGAAGAATACAGTATCATTTGCTATAACTTCAGCATTAGCACCTGAAGGCGTTAGCATGACCTCAACGGTAGGAGGTACTGCTGTGCCATTCGGTAATAGATTTTGAACGTAAGTTAGGGCAAATATGAAGTAGTTATCCCATGTTCTAAATACCTTTTGTATGTTTGAAGTACCATTATATGTTCCTACTTTAAAGACTGGTGGCAATTGTCCAGTTAATATTAACTGTGCATTAGGAGCAAAACTCTGGCTTATAGTGTTAGCTGGGAACTCAGCACCTAATGCGTTAATTTGTGATAAGAACTCTTCTAAAACTTGATTAGCTTGTAGTGAATGTTGAGAAGGATAACCTGCTATCACAGCTGAAGGAGAAACCTCATTTCCTTTCCACATCAACTCTGTTATTTCTGGCATTCCATTTATGAATTGAACAATTATAGTATTACTTGCGTTAAAAACTTGTAGATATACTGGATCACTGGTGGGAGCTACAAAGTACTGTACTACGTCAGTTATATTGTAGACATTTCCATTAATTGGAGTCACTGTAGGTAATGCTGTAGTGTAGAAGTACACTGTTTCGTAAGTTCCAAAGAAATCAGAGAGCCAAGTACTGTTAAACGTATTTAGATTATACGTTCCCGCAAAAGGTTGCCCTATTATCATTGCTGTGAAGTTTGGAGCCAAATATGGCAAAACATCGGAAGGTGATTCTATTGCTATTCCATCGTAAAACTGTAGTACTGTAGCTAGGGCAGCCCCAGGTCTATAGCCAGTGACGTTTAACTTACTAACTTCTTGTAACATTTGTTGATATAACATTTTATAATAAGTATAGTTTGACTCCGCTTGCTTGTATAAGGTATAATTATTCTTAGCATACATTAACATAGTTTGATACAATCCTTCAAGTTCACTGTATTTAGAGGCTAATTGTCCATAAGTCTGATTTAGCTTAGTGTAATTGCCTTGTAATGTCATGTATTGGCTTTGTACAGACTGATAATTACTTTCAAGGCTTAAATACTTCGAGTTAGCTACTGAATATTCATAAAAACCTACAGCGGCTATTACGACTAATATTATAGCTACTATGGCAAAACCTATAGTTTTAATATCAGCCATTTTAGATCAAGACATACCAAGTAACAGCTATAAAAAGCTTTTACCCAAATTTAGGTTATAACCTTTTATGGAGCAAAAAGAAGTGCTAAATCATGCGTTTTGAGCAAATATAGTTTTCAACATCTGACTTCCTCCCCGCCATAAATGGCGAGGGTTCCCCTCATCGATTTGTGTTTACATCTCTCACTTGAGGGGCAGTCGAGAGGCTTAGAGAACCCCTCCCAACAATATTGACTTTTAAGAAACTTTTTCCATCCCGTCATGAATGGTGGGGCTTTCGTCATTTTGTAATAGTAATTATAAAATTATATTCCTATTGCAAATAATTAAAAACTATAATCAATAGGAAGTTTAGCCTAAAATATTCAAGTTTATTAATAGCAAAAACTAGTAACGGGAGGCTCTAGTTCTAAGATATACAAAAGTAACAAGCATTATGCTGGTAATCAGAGTTAATACAGCTGAGTTATAAAGAACATTACCCAATTCTACTCCTACTGGTATTATAAATCCACTAAGCGAAGCTAAGTTCATACTAGGCCCTATTCTCCTAGGTTCTATACCCGTCATTTTAGCTATTATAGGTAATATCGCATTAGTTCCTAGACCTAAGGCTGTAAAAGGTATAAAAATCCATGGTATTAAGAGGAAGAATGATAGAAATCCCAATATTCCCACGATCAATGACGATATTATTAGAGTCTTTATTTTATCTTTTAAGATAGAAAATAAGATATAAAATGCAAATGAGATTAGATAAGCGATTAGTGATATTTGTATTGATAGCCCATCACCTAGTAATGAAGGAACTACTTGTAATATATATGCTGGTTCGAAACCTAGTAAAAATATTAACAAAGCCTCAGCCGAGAATGCCAAATTCATTTTGTTGCCTCCTATAAATGTTTGAAGATTGCTGGATTTTAGTAATAATGGTAATGCTATTACTATCAATACTACACTTGCTAACAACATTCTCTGTTCCAATATGAACGCTGTTGTAGCTGCCAGAACCCAGCCCAATGCCCATCCTCCCATTGTCATTCCTACTATGATATTGCTCTTACTCTCTGTAGCTAACTCAACTGATGCTGAAGTTGATAATCCAAATAATATACCGATTATTATTCTAAGAACTAAAAGTGTATCAAAGTCATAAGTATAATATTCGAATAAGTCAATCAGTCCCATACTGCCCAATGAGCTATAAAGGATTCTGCTTATTCCTACTCTCGATACAAGTATTCCATACGTAATTTGTGTTAGAGCTCTTCCTATAAAAGGTGCCCCTATTAGGATGAAGTCTACTACTTTACTATAGTCGATGTACTGTGAATAAAATACAAAATTAACCATAGAGTAAGAGGATAGAGTAAACCCTAGAATAGGTATTAGCACGCTGTACTTCAACGATATTTTTGTACCTAACATTTCTAATCAAGTTTATTCTTTTCTATTAGGATTTAAACTTAAGCTCAATGCCTACTTATACTGCTTAAAAATTACCTAATCTATAATTCAAAGAACTTTTCGATAAGATAGTAATTAACGATTGCTATATGTGGATCTTATTGAATATGTTACAAATAAATTTTCAGAAATAAGGAAAATCTTAGTTACAGCGTAATATCAAAATGCGTGTAATTAACAGAAAAGATCGTAGTTCAATAAATAGTAAACTTTTGATAAAAATTAGATTGATACATAACAATTTATGCGCGGACCCGACGGGATTCGAACCCGCGACCACCGGCTTTCCTCCTAATTTGTTAGGAGGCCGGCGCTCTATCCTGGCTGAGCTACGGGTCCAATATAACTATATGGAAAACTCCATTAAAATTTTTCTTTCATCCTCCTCAAGTGAAGTAAGATACTAGCTAATAATTTATGTCTTATAAGGTTAAGGAAAGCCTCGCCATTTATAGCAGGGAGGAAGTCAGGTACTGATAATAATACTAGCTCTTAGAGACATCTAATTATTTTTTAGTAGATAACTGCTCTTCACCAATTTAACTTTACGATTTTGTAATCTTGAAAAAGATCATTTAAAACTGTAGATATCATATGAGAATTGTAAAGGATTACGAAGTCATTGCTATATACTGGTTTCTTTGATATAATTACTTCTTTATCAGCTTTATCTACAGTTTTAGCGATTATCCCCCTTTTCCTCAACTCTGAAGATATCTCTCCACTTTTACTTATTTGTTTATCCAAAATAACTTCACATCTGATTTTTAATTTCTCACAATATTCAACCACCAATACCAGAACATCAGATAACATTTCACTATTTTTATGTTTACCAAGTCCTAAGTCTCTAAAGAAACCATCGTCACACTCATAAATTTCCTCTCCTTTCATTCCAGCTATTAACGTTAATGCTACGTTATAACCATCTATTACTAGTTCCTTATTAGTTTCAATTATCTTAGACTTAACATTAGTTATCTCTGAATCAGAATGTACACATCTATAAAGCAAAAGTCTTTCTAATCTACTTAAATTATATCTGGCACTGATGGCATCTAGTGCTATCTTTCTAGAATAGCCCCTATTTAAAAAATATTTATAATCGATGTAAGCATCCTTTATATTTCTGGTAATATTCATTAATTTACACTAATATCCCTCTTTTAATAATTTCAATTATTTGTTCCTTACTTCTACGCTGATCCAATAATATGTTGGCAAAAGTACCTTTACCCCCACCTCTTCCGCCAATTTTTCTAAATTCTTCTACTATTTTACTCACGTCAATATTTTTCGAAGTACCTATTTGTAATTTATTATCAGTAATGCTTACAACAATATTATTTTGAGAATATGTTATCTTTCGCGTTATCTCCTTTATCTCCTCCTCATCTTCTAGCCCTTCTAAAACGTATATTTTTATTCCGTTAATCTCGTACGGCTTTATTGTACTTATTATAAGATTTTCGTATATTTTTCTATAATGAGATAATAATTCCTCAACGTTGTTCTTTTCGTCTAATATTCTTTTTAATCTAGAGGCTACTTGCGAAGAGTCAACGTTAATTATTTTCGAGATTTCGTCAATCTTTTTCTCTAACTCTCTAGTATAATCTACTAATGCACTTCCCGCCACATATTCCAATCTTATGACACCATCTTGAATTTTTTCAACGTTAATTATTTTCACAGAACCTATTTCGCTGGTATTACTAACATGTGTACCTCCGCAACTTTCAATGTCCCAATCCTTTATCTCTAATAATCTTATTATCGCCGAATTTGGAACCCCTCCTTCATAAATCGAAACGCCATACTTCATTTCAGCTTCTATTCTATTTATCTCTATTGGTCTTACTGGTCTCCTATCAGCAATAACTTTATTTGCATAATCTTCTATGAGCTTGATTTCCTCTTCTGTTAATGGCTTATGGTGAGTTATGTCAAGTCTTCCTTTTTCTGGTGTTTTCTCAGCACCAGCTTGCCAAACATGATCCCCTAGAACTCTTTTGGCAGAAGCTAGAATTATGTGAGTAGCTGTGTGATGTCTCATTAATCTGTATCTCCTCTCCCAATCAATTTCACCTTTTACAATATCACCAGCCTTAATTTTAGGTTCTTTATCTAATACGTGAACTACCACTTCACCAACTTTTTGCGTGTCAATAACCTTGTAATTTTCGTTATTGTTTATATCATATATTACTCCAGTATCTCCTAATTGTCCACCACCTTCTGGGTAGAACGCTGTTCTGTCCAAGACAATATAATTTTTAAACACCTGTATTACTTTAGCCTCAAAAGACCTCATATATTGATCCTTGTAATACAACTTTTCAGTTGATGGAACCTTGGAGAATATTTCCATCACTTCCTTAGGCAATTTTTGCCTTTCTTTTTCTTTAATGGATGAGGTCTGGTGTCTTTTTGCTACTAACCCATAAAAGTTATGAGGTATATCTACTTTAATTCCTCTTTTTTTCAACTCTTCACTTACTAAATCAGGAGGAATTCCATTGGAGTCGTATATTTCTATCAGATCTTCAGTGTTTACTTCCTTCTTTTTAGATATACTCGAAACTATTGAAGGTATTTTACTTACTACGTTCTCAAACTTTTGTTGCTCTAATTCAATGACGTCTAAAATATAATCTTTATTTTTCCACACTTGCGGAAAGTCCTCTTTCCAGAAATCTAATTGCTCCTTTACTAGTTCATAAAGTCTAACATCAGATCCAAGTAATTTTAATACTCTTAGAGCCCTCCGTATCACCAGCCTTCCCAGATAACCTTCACCGGAATTAGAGGGAACTAGACCATCAGCTAGCATCATCATTATGGTTTTAGTGTGATCGAGCACCTGGAAAACCCTTGCTGCCCTTGTTAGCTCCTCGTCAATTCTTTTAATATCTACATTT